>NZ_JBPGXG010000172.1:0-8399 GCF_056755255.1 Monashia sp. HAY1-5C
GGGCGGAGGCGGGTGGCGCGCACGTCGAAGCGGGGGGACGCGGCCCCTGGCGGTCAGCGGAAGATGGAGGTGATGTACCAGGCGAGGACCGCGACGAGCCCTGCACCGGGGAACGTCAGCACCCATGCGCCGACGATGTTGCCGGCGACGCTCCAGCGAACCGCCGAGACCCGCTTCGTGGCACCGACGCCCATGATCGCCGAGGTGATGGTGTGCGTCGTCGAGATCGGGGCACCGAAGGACAGGCCGGCCACGTAGAGGATCGCCGCGGCGGTCGTCTCGGCCGCGAACCCCTGTGGCGGACCGAGGTCGATGATGCGACGGCCGAGGGTGCGCATGATGCGCCAGCCGCCCGCGTACGTGCCGAGCGAGATGACGATGGCCGACAGCAGGAGGACCCACAGCGGGATGCTGTCGTCCTGGTGGTGGCCGGAGATGTTGAGCGCGAGGACGACGACGCCGGCGGTCTTCGCGGCGTCCTGCAGCCCGTGGCCGAAGGCCATCGCGGCAGCCGAGGCCGTCTGCGCCCAGCGGAACCCGCGCGTGACGCGTCCGGGGTTGGACTCGCGGAAGATCCAGAGGATCGCGGTCATGACGAGGTAGCCGACGATGATGCCGATGACCGGCGAGGCCACCATCGGGATGATGACCTTCTCCCAGATGACGCTCCACTGCACCGCGACGCCGGCGACGAGGGCCGCGCCGCCGAGGCCGCCGATGAGGGCATGGGAGGAGCTCGACGGGAGGCCGAACCACCACGTCAGCAGGTTCCAGCCGGTGGCTCCCACGAGGGCCGCCGCGACGAGCCACAGGCCGTTGACGCCCACCGGCTGCTCGATGATGCCGCTGCCGATGGTCTTGGCGACCTTGGCGCCGAAGAAGGCGCCGAAGAGGTTGGCCACCGCTGCCATGCCCAGGGCGACACGGGGCGTCAGCGCGCGCGTCGAGACCGACGTCGCGATGGCGTTGGCGGCGTCGTGGAAACCGTTGGTGTAGTTGAAGCCCATGGCGAGCGCGATGACCGCGCCCACACCGAGGACCGGGATGGTGGTGTCCATCGGTGGGTCAGGACTCCTTGACCGCGATGCCCTCGACGACGTGGGCGACCTTCTCGAACGCGTCGGCCGCGTTCTCGAAGCCGTCGACGATCGCCTTGACCTTGATGACGTGCACCGCGTCGGGTGAGTTGTTGAAGAGGTTGGCGACCATCTGGCGGTGCAGCGAGTCGGCCTGATTCTCGAGGCGGTTGATCTCGATCCAGTAGCTCTTGAGGTCCTGCAGCGAGCGCAGGCGCGGCATCGCCTCGGCGGTGACCTCGGCCATCCGCGCGAGGATCTCGAACTGGTCGGCGAGTCCCTCCGGGATGTCACCGAGGCGGTACAGCACGATCAGGTCCGCGGTCTCCTCGATGAGGTCCATGCAGTCGTCGAGGGACGCGGCGAGGTTGTGGATGTCCTCGCGGTCGAACGGCGTGATGAACGAGCTGTTCACCTTGTTGATGAGCTCGTGGGTGGCGTCGTCGGCGGCGTGCTCGAACTCCCGCAGCCGCTCGGCGATGGCCTGGCGCTTCGACGGGTCGTCCTCCAGGAAGCGAGTCAGCTCCCGGGTGGCCTCGACGAGGATCTGGGCCGAGGAGGTGAAGAGCGAGAAAAAGCTCGTGTCCTGGGGTGTGAGGCGAAAACCCACGGGCGTGCTCCGGTCGAGTCGGGGTCTGGTCCGGGGACGATGCTACGGGCAAGTTCGCCGTGCGGCGCAATCGCGGTTCCACCAGGCGTTCACCCCGCGTTCGTCGGCCCGCGGTGGTCTCAACCGGAGGCTGCGTCGCCGACGACGGCGCCCGGCGCCTGGGGCGGATCGGGCAGCGAGGCGCTGCTCGTGGCGTCCTGCCCGGACGATGCTGCAGCGGGGACGCCCGGGACGGCGTCCTCGCTGAGACCGAGGAGCTCGTCGATCTCGGCCTGGGTGAAGTGACGCTCGCTGCCGGAGGCGGCGACGACGAGGTCGGAGACGAGCTCGATCTCGTCTCGGAGTGCAACATCGAGCAGGTCGGCCGACCGCTCCTCCTCGGGCGTCATCCCCCCAGCGTAGATCCGGACGACGCGTCCCGGGCGCGGAAGAAGGGAACGGGATGAGGCCGATCGGGGTGGACCCAAGCCGCTCATCGTGGCCCCCTTCCTGCCCCAGCGGGGCGCTGCCGGCCCGGTATCGGACACCGGGTGCGGAGCGCGACCGAGCGCGGTGACGGTGTGACGTCGGGCCGGGAGCGCCTCTCGGCACTGGGCCGCTCGTAGCGGCGGATTTTGGGACCCGGGGCTACCGCGGCCCGACGCGCAATCAAGGATAGGCGCCTCTGCGGCGATCACCAAGATGCGGGCGACCCGTGCCCGTCCCCGCGGGCCCGTGCCGGCGTGGCCGGCCGGTCAGGCGAGGGCGTCTGCGCGCCACAGCCGGGCGGACGCGGCGAGGTCCTCCCCCATCGACAGGACGTTGGCCGCCTGCTCGGCGCTGGCGTCGCCGGAGCCGGTGTCGGCCCGGCCTGCCGCCACGACGCGGCAGAACGCGGCGGCCCGCTCGAGCGCCACCGCGAGGTCACCCTCGAAGACCCCGCGGAGGACCTCGTCGACGAGCCGGCTGACCTCCTGCGGCCCGGGCGGTTCGGCGGCCCCGGCGACGGCGTGGTTCGGGCCCGTGAACCGGATGCCGGCGCGGTACTCACGGCTGGCGTCGTCGGGGGCCCGGTGCACCCACTCGCGCAGCACGTAGAGCCGCCACAGCGCCCCGGGGAGGCTGCGTCCGGGGCGCTGGGACCACAGCTCGGCGATGGTCGACAGGCCGATCTCGTCGACGAGCGCGACGAGCTTGGTGGTGACGGCGGGGTCGGCGGCGGCGCGCCCGGCGTGGACGAGGGCGCGGGCGGTCTCGTGGGCGACGAGGATCTCCTCGGTCGGGTCGTAGGCCCCGCCGTGGGCCTCGAGCGCCGACGGGCTGAAGAACGCCGGACGGCGCGGGGTGCGGTGGTCGCCATCGCTCATCTCGGCAGGCTAACCCTCCGGACCGACCCTCCGCTGCGACCTCGGCGGCATGCTCGGCCGCGCGCCGGCCGGTTCGACGCCCAGGGGCCTGACCGGCGGCCCGGACGGCTCACGGTCAGAACCGCCCGGACCTGGGGCCGATGGCCGATGCCGGCATCGTCGAGGGGCCCTGCCTACTGCCTACCCACGACGCACGCGCCATGGTCACCCCGGCCGGCTCCGGATCGGTCAGCGGGGCTCCGACGTGCCGCGTGCCGCGGCGACGAACGCGCGCACGAGGTCCGCATCCTTGACGCCGCGGCTCGACTCCACCCCGCTCGACACGTCGACGCCCCAGGGTCGGGCGGCCGCCACCGCTCCGGCGACGTTGAGCGGGTCGAGGCCACCGGCGAGCAGCCAGCGCCCGACGGGCCGACGGCGCTCGAGGGCCGACAGGTCCCACGTGCTGCCCGACCCGGCCACCGGCGCGTCGAGCAGGAGCAGCTCCTCGCCCCAGGCCCCGGCCACGACGTCGGTCGTGTCGGTCAAGGCCGTCGCCCGCCAGACCCGGCCGAACCCGGCTCGTGCCGTTGCGACGTCGTGCGGCGTGTACCCGCCGTGCAGCTGGATGACGCTGACCCCGAGCTCCGAGGCGACCTCCACCGCGCGCTCCACCGGCATCTCCCGGACGACGAGCACGGTGTCGGCTCGGCCGTCGACCGCCTCCACCACGGCCCGGGCCCGGCCCGGCGTCACGTGGCGTGGGCTGCCTTCGCTCATCACCACGCCGACCGCGTCGGCACCCGCGTCGACGGCCACCCGGGCCATGTCGGCATCTCTGAGCCCGCACACCTTGACGTACACGGTCCCAGCCTCTCAGGTGCGACCGAGGCGTCGGTCAGGGCGCCATCGCGGCGTAGCCGGAGGAGTCGTGCAGCGCGAGGCCGGCGAACGTCGCGTACGCCGACGCCCCGGCGGTGACCTCGGCGAGCTGGGTCTCCATGTCGGTGCGCGTCCAGCCGAAGAACGTCTGCTTCGTGTCCACGGCCGTGTCGCCGAGATAGGTGGTCTCCTGACCGAGGCGCACCGGCTTGCCGAGCGCCGCCCCGGCGGTCAGCGCGGCCGCGGCGATGGCGAGGGTGCCGTCGGGGCCCGTGGCCGTGTTGCGGTAGGACATGACCGTCACGCCGGCGGTGCGCCTCATGATCTCGCGGTCGAGCGTGGAGGCGCTGCCACCTGCGCCCGCGGCGGGAACCTCGTTGAACCAGAAGGGGATGTCCGCCTCGATCGGCGAGGTGCCCGCGCTCGCCCTGAGCTTGTCAAGGAGGCTCAGGTACTTCGCCACGACGGTCGACCGTGATGTGCTCCACGCCGGTGTCGTGTACGGCTCGACGTCCACGTGGATGCCGGTGAACAGCCCGGTGTTCCTGGCCGGCTTGAGCCAGGAGGTGACGACCCACGAGGGGTTGTCGACCCAGCCGGGGTCACCGCCGAGCGCGTCGACGCGGATGCCGGCGGCGCGGGCGCGGGCCACGAGGTCCTTGAGCTCGGGCAGCCGGCTCGAGGTGTTGACGTTCGGCGGGACGGCGACGAAGAGCTGGTCGATGCCGGTCCGGACCGCCAGGTCGACCGTCGCGCCGGGCGTGCTCGTGTCCCACACCCACAGGGCCCGGGTGTCGGCGCCGACCGGCGTCGCCGCGGCTGCCGCCGCAGCGGCAGCGGATGCGGCTGGTGCCGTGGCGAGCACCCCGACGGCGGCGGACATGATCGCGACGCTCGTCATGACGAGGCGGGCGGGCGCGATGCGCTCACGCCGGACGCGACGACTCTGGCGTGAGCGGCTGGCGAACATGCTGGACTCCGGGGCCGTCGGGCTGGGACATGCCGATTGTCCGTAATGGGCCATCACCCCGCGGTGTTTCGCAAGATTCTCGCAAGACTCCCGTCGACGACGCCGGTCGTGGTCCTCGACGAACCGCGCGCCGCGACGACGGCCCTCGGTGCGGTCACGGTCTGGGGTCCTCGCGCAGCTGGGCGCCGCCGCGGGCGAGCCGGACCGCGAGCGTCAGCGCTGCGAGCTGCCCCTGCCCTCGGGGGTCGCCACCGAGCACGTGGAAGATCCGGCGGAGCCGCTTGTGCAGGGACTGACGCTCGAGGAAGAGCAGCTGCGCCGCCTCGGTCGCGTTGCACCCGGTGGAGATCCACACGTCGAGCGTCCTCACCAGCTCGCCGCCGGAGCGCTGGTCGAGGCGGACCAGCTCGCCGAGCGCCTCCTCGACGAGCGCATCGACGACGCCTCGGGACAGTGACCGCTCGGCCATCCGCTCCACGAGGAAGTCGGAGGCGTCGTACACGGTGTCGAAGCCCTTCGCCGAGCGGCCGAGCCGCCAGGTCGTGCGCGCCTCCGACAGCGAGAAGGACGCCTGGCGCACGGTCGGCGCCGTCGGGCCGAGAGCACCCGTGAGCCCGGTGCCCGCGACCGATGCCCGCAGCGCCGTGAGAGCCCGGGCGCGTTCGGCCCGGGTGGGCGCCCGCAGCGGCACGAGGATCTCGAGCCACTCGCCGTGGGCCACGACGAGCGTGGAGGGCAAGGCCCGCCGGGTCCGCTGTTCGGTGTCGACGCGCCCGTCGGCAGGGCGTCGCACCACCGCCATCGCCAGGGGTCCTTCCGGGTCGATGCCGCCTGCCTGGCTCAGCTCGATGAGGCGTTCGCCTCCCCCACCGGCCCCGATGAGCCGCACCAGCTCGTCCTCGGCGAGCCTGGCGAGGCTGGGCCGGCTGTGCCGAGCGAGCGCCAGCGCGACGATGCTGCGGACCCGGGCCAGCACCGTCTCCAGCGTCTCGACGTCGGCTCCGACGCCACCGAGCAGCTCGAGCCGCGCGACGCCGATCCCGCTCACCTCCAGCTCGGCGCCCAGCCGACCGCCGTCACCGGACGTCTCCACGTCCGGCTCGGGCCCGGCCGCCGCGAGCAGGCCGCCGCGGGTGTCGAGCACGCGCACGTGGACGTCGAGGGCCTCGGCGATGACGGCCAGCAACGGCTCGAGGGCCGTCCCGGAGCTCGCGATGCGCTCGGTGAGCGCGCGGGACAGCTGGTCGGCGACCTGCAGCGCGGCGACCTGCGCGGAGACGATCCGTCGGTTGACCTCCTCGGCGACCTCGACGAACGGGACCACCTGACGCAGCTCGAGAAGCGGCAGGCCGGCCTCCTCGGCGGCCGCGACCAGATCGGCCGGCAGGTGCCGCCCGGACCCGGCGGTCTCGACGGCGAGCGCGGCGACGCCCCGCCGCCCGAGGCTCCAGACGTACTCGACCTGTGCAGCGGGTTTGAGCGCCAGGAGAGCGACGCCGCCGGTGAGGAGCAGCTCTCCGCCCGACAGCAGGGGCGCGATCTCGAGCACCTCGCTCGAGTGCACCCAGCGCACGCGACTCGTGGCGACCGCGCGCTCCCCGGCAACCACCCGTGGTGCGCCCGGGGCGAGGACGCCGCTGTCGAGGATCTCACTCAGAAGCAGGGACATACCGGCCACGATCCCAGTGCCGGCGACAGGTTGTCACCCATCGACGTTGTCACAGGCGACACTCTGAGGCTGGAAGGGAGGAAATGCGGATCCTACCGTTGTCGGCAGCCGGCATTCATCCGCAGGGGTTTCAACGACGAAAGCAGTCCCCACATGAGCCTTTCCCCGCACAGCACCTCGGAAGAGGTGACGCACACCGTCGAAGACGTGCTCCAGCCCGTCCCGGAGTCTGCTCGCACGACGAAGGTGTCCGGCCAGTTCTGGATCTGGGCCGGCGCCAACGTCGCCCCCATCAACTGGATCCTCGGCGCGCTCGGCATCCAGCTCGGCCTCGGTTTCGCCGACACGATGACCGTCCTCGTCGTCGGCAACATCATCGGCATGGTCGGGTTCGGCTTCTTCGTCCTCCTCGGGCAGAAGACCGGCGCCACCGGCATGCTCCTGGCCCGCGGCGCCTTCGGCCGGCGCGGCGCCTACCTGCCGGCCGCCATCCAGGCCGTCGTCGCGGTGGGCTGGTCGGCCGTCAACACGTGGGTCATCCTCGACCTCGTCATGGCGCTGTTCGCCAAGATCGGCTGGGTCGACCCGGACGCGTCCAACCTCGCCTGGAAGATCGGCGTCGCGGCCGTGATCATGAGCATCCAGGTCGGCATCTGCTACCGCGGCTACAGCGCCATCGCGAAGTTCGAGCGCATCACGATGCCGCCCACGATCATCGTGCTCATCGTCATGTCGGTCATCGCCTGGACCCAGCTGCCCATCGACTGGGGCTACGCCGGCCCTCCCGGAAAGGTGCTGACCGGCGGAGAGCGCTGGGCCGCCATGTCGGGCATCATGACCGCGATCGGGATCGGTTGGGGTATCGGCTGGTTCACGTACGCGCCGGACTACTCGCGGTTCGTCTCCAAGCGCATCCCGCAGTGGAAGCTCTACCTCACCTCGGTCCTCGGCCAGTTCCTGCCCGTCGTGTGGCTCGGCGTGCTCGGTGCGAGCCTCGCGACGATGCACGGCACCGCCGACCCCGGTGAGCTCGTCGTCAAGAGCTTCGGCGCCATGGCGATCCCGGTCATCCTGCTCGTCATCCACGGGCCCATCGCCACGAACATCATCAACCTGTACACGTTCGGCGTCGCGTTCCAGGCGCTCGACATCCGCATCGGCCGCAAGAAGCTCTCGGTCATCGTGGGCTGCCTCTCGATGTGCGCCGTCATCGGCTTCCTCTTCGCCGAGGACTTCGCGACGCTCCTCGACAACTGGATCATCGCCATCGCGGCCTGGGTGGCGACGTGGGGCGGCATCATGGCCGTGCACTACTTCGTCTTCGAGCGCCGTCACAAGAACTTCGGCTACCTGTTCGTCAACCCCCGCGACACCCGCCTGAAGTCCGTCAACTGGTCGGCGATCGTCGCCTTCGTCTGCGGCCTCTCCATGACATGGGTGTTCATGTACGGCGGTCTCCCGGCCTTCCAGGGCCCGGCCGCCACGGCCATGGGCGGGGTCGACCTGTCGTGGCTGGCGGGCACGCTGACCTCCGGGCTGCTCTACCTCGCCCTCGGCTACCCGCGGTTCCGCGACCGCATCCACCACGGCGTGCCGCTGAGCATCAAGACCGACCTGGCCGACGAGGACTACCTGCGCGACCACGGCGACGCGTGCGTCCACGACGCAGACCACGTGGACGCCCCCGGCCAGCCGGCGACGACCCCGGCCGAGGTCCCTGCGCCCCTGCGGTGACGACCTCACCGACCGCGCGGCGGGTGGGGCCGTCCCCGACCCTGTCTCTTATACACCTCTCCGAGCCCACGAGACGGAGCTAAATCTAGGAGGGTGGCTTTTCTGTTGGAAGAGGGGGGGGGGGGGGGGGGGG
>NZ_JBPGXG010000173.1:0-8194 GCF_056755255.1 Monashia sp. HAY1-5C
CGTACAGCTCAGCGCGTCCGTCGGCCGTCCATGGGATTGCCCAGTTCATCAGCCGGTCGCGCACGGCCTCGTCGACCATCCACACCGGCCTGGCGCGGTTTTCGCCGTTCACCGTCCAGCCTGAAAGGAAGAGCATCGCTGACAGGGCGCCTCGCTCCCCGCGGGGCGCCAGGGTTGGTGGGTAGTCAAAGGATGCGGGCGTGAGCGTGCCTTCGAGGCCGGCGTGATCGAGCGCGCTGGTGAGTTTGTTGAGCCAGAAGAGCAGCCCGTCCTTGGAGTCGCACCACGAGAGGGACACCAGTGGCACGCGCCGGCCGCGCCAAGGCTCGCGTCCCCTGACCCTCTCGTCGGCTTCCTCGGCGGCAGCGTTGGCCTCTTGCACCGCGTCTGTCAACGGGATCAACAGTGCTTCCTGCGTCGCGCCCGGAACTCGCAGGCCGAGCAGCAGGCCGGAGTAGTCGTACTGTTCCCACTGGCGCAGGACCGCCCGGTTGCTGTAGGTGACCGACACGTCGGCAACATATGACGTTATGGCCGTCTCATGGAAGTCGGCGCTCTTGGCCTTTATCACTCCATGGTGGCAGGTGGATTTGGGCAGTCCCACTGACGTAGCGATGATTCGGCTCTGGAACCGGACGGATTGCTGCTCGAACAGAGCAACCGACTATTGGGTCTTCGCCTCAAACGAGCCGTTCGATACAAGCCTCACGCCGTTACAGCAGGCTGGGCGACCAAGGGTCTGGTCCAGCCACCAGACTGGCATGATGGGCGCTCCGACAGAACTGGCGGCGCCGACGAACGCGCGATACGTGATGATTCAGCTCAGCGGAACAAATTCATTGCACATGGGCGAGGTCCAAGTGTTCAAGCAGGCGTAGCCAGAGCGAAAATCCCTGAACGTGCTCGCATTGGGCCGCGGGTCGTACAGAGCCTCCAACGTGTCGGCGGCCAGCTGCAGCTCAAGGCGCCCAAGACCCGCAAGTCCAGGCGGACCGTTCCGCTGCCACGACCTGTGGTCGACGCTCTGAAAGCGCACAAGGTCGCGCAGGGCATGGAGCGTCTCGCCGCCGGTCCGGACTGGCACGACACGGACATGGTGTTCGCCTCGACGGTCGGCACCCCGATGGAGCCGGACAACCTGCGCCGCAGCTGGTACCGGATTCGCACCGTCCTGGCCGAGCCGCTACCTCGCTTCCACGACCTGAGGCACACCTGCGTGACGCTCCTGCTGACCGAAGGGGTCGCGCCGCACATCGTCCAGGAGATCGTCGGCCACAGCGCGATCGACGTGACGATGACGATCTACGCGCACACGTCACTGGACGAGAAGCGAAAGGCCCTCCAACTGCTCGGGGAGAGGCTCGCCTGATGCGCGTTGCTATCACCGCTGCTATCAACGGGCCTGCGGGAGCACGGACGGCGGGCTCGCGCAGACCGTCACAGACGCTCTCGAGAACGACGAAACCGCAGGTCAGAGGGTTCTGATCCTGCGGCTTCGGGGTTGTGGCCAGGGGCGGGGTCGAACCGCCGACCTTCCGATTTTCAGTCGGACGCTCGTACCAACTGAGCTACCTGGCCGGATCTGCGCAAACAGATACCCGGATCGCTCCGGGCGACGCCAACTATAGCGCACGCCGAGGCGCGATCCGACCGGGCCGTGGCGCTACGCCCGTAGTGGGGGCGTCCTGCCCGCGGTGCTGCAGGGTCAGGAACGGGTAAAGTCAGAGCGTGCTCGTCGGGGCGTGCACGAGCGTCGGTTGCCGGACGGGGCAACGGTCGGCACCCCTGGGTCGTGAGAGACTTCCGCGACTCGAAACTCACGCGTGCAGGAGACACCAATGACGGACGACAGTTCGCCGCTGAACGGCGACTGGGACTTCGACCCGGCCCACACGCGCATCGGGTTCTCCGCGCGGCATGCCATGGTGACCACCGTCCGGGGGTCCTTCAACGACGTCAAGGGGCACTTCTACGCCGACCTCGACGACATGTCGAAGTCCTCGGCCGAGATCATCCTCAAGGCCGCCAGCGTCGACACCCGCAACCAGCAGCGCGACGACCACCTGCGCAGCGCCGACTTCTTCGATGTCGAGAAGTGGCCCGAGATCCGGTTCGAGAGCACCCAGATCGAGGAGGTCGAGGACCGGGCCTACATGGTCTCGGGCAACCTCACCATCCGCGACATCACCAAGCCGGTGACCATCCCCCTCGAGCTGCTCGGCGTCGAGACCGATGCGTTCGGCGCGCTGCGCGCCGGCTTCGAGGGTTCGCGTCGCATCAACCGCCGCGACTTCGGGCTCGAGTGGAACATGCCGCTCGACTCCGGGGGCGTCCTCGTCTCCGAGAAGATCTCGCTCGAGTTCGAGATCTCCGCGATCAAGCGGGACAGCGACCAGCAGGCCGACGGCGACGATGCCGAGAACGCAGAGAACGCAAAGAACGCAGAGAACGCCGACCAGTCCGGCGACGAGCAGGGCTGACCGGCAGCCCTAGGCGGCAGGGCCCTTCGTACGCACGTCGGCCACGTGCGACATCGCCTCCCGCAGCTCGCCGAGCCAGTCGCTCTCGTGCTGGCCGACGAGCTTCACGCACCAGGCCAGGGCCTCGGCGCGCGACCGGGCTACCCCGGCGTCGACGAGCGTGTCGAGGACGAGCCGCTCCGGCTGGCGCAGCCGGGTCATGGTGGGAGCCGCGACGTGCGTCCACAGCTCGCTGCGGTCACCGACCCGCAGCCCCCACGACACCTTTCGGTCGAAGCGGTGCTCCGCCTCGCGGGCGATCTCGATGCGGCGGCCGCGGGTGTCCTCGCGGAACGCCTTCGCACGCCCGGCGCGGGCCTCGGCCCGTTCGGCGTCGCTCGAGCCGTCGGGCAGGTCGACGTCCTCGATGGTGAGCACGACCGTGATCTCCTCGCGGTCGACGGTGATCTGCGGCGTCTCGCGACGCCACTCCTCGGGCAGGCGGCCGGCGAACCAGCCACGGACCCGTTCCTGGGACTCATTCGTAATCATGTAATCATGATTACTCGGGGCCGGGGTGATGGCAATGGCCTACGCCCACGGCAGATCCGGCCGCGGGGGAAGACGCGCGAGCCCGTCCGTCCCCGCGCCGCCTAGAGTGAGTGATCGTGCAGTTCCTCAACGGCCTCCAGCCCCAGCTCGACCTGACCTACGACGACGTCTTCATGGTCCCGAGCCGTTCGTCGGTGACCAGCCGCCTCGACGTCGACCTGTCCTCGGTGGACGGGACGGGCACGACGATCCCGCTCGTCGTCGCGAACATGACCGCCATCGCGGGGCGCCGGATGGCCGAGACGGTGGCCCGTCGCGGCGGCATCGCGGTCGTCCCGCAGGACATCCCCACCGAGGTCGTGCGCGACGTCGTCGGCTGGGTCAAGGGCCGCCACCTCGTCCACGACACGGCGATCACCCTCGAGCGCCACATGACGGCGGGCGAGGCCCTCGTGCTGCTCGGCAAGCGCGCCCACGGGGCGGCCGTCGTCGTCGACGGCCCGAAGCCGGTCGGCATCGTCACGGAGAAGGACCTCACCGGCGTCGACCGTTTCACCCAGGTGCAGGACGTCATGCGCGAGGACATGGTGGTGCTGCCCGAGTCGGTCGGTCCGCAGGACGCCTTCGAGCGACTCTCCGAGGCGCGTCGCAAGGTCGCGCCCGTGGTGTCCGACTCCGGGGAGCTCGTGGGCATCCTCACCCGCGGCGGGGCCTTGCGCGCCGGCCTCTACAGCCCGGCGGTCGACGCGTCGGGCCGGCTGCGGGTCGCCGCCGCGGTGGGCATCAACGGCGACGTCGCCGCGAAGGCGTCCGAGGTCCTGGACGCCGGGGCCGACGTCCTCGTCATCGACACCGCGCACGGCCACCAGGACAAGATGATGGAGGCGTTGCGCGCCGTACGGGCACTCGGTCCGCAGGTCCCCGTCGTCGCCGGCAACGTCGTGTCTGCCGCCGGCACCCGCGAGCTCATCGAGGCAGGAGCCGACATCGTCAAGGTCGGCGTCGGCCCCGGTGCCATGTGCACGACGCGGATGATGACGGCCGTCGGTCGGCCGCAGTTCTCCGCGGTGCTCGAATGTGCCACGGCGGCAAGGGAGCTCGGCCGACATGTCTGGGCCGACGGTGGAGTGCGCCACCCGCGCGACGTCGCGCTCGCCCTGGCCGCCGGCGCCTCCAACGTCATGATCGGCTCCTGGTTCGCCGGCACCCTCGAGTCGCCCGGGGACCTGTACACCGACAACGACGGCCGCATGTACAAGGAGTCGTTCGGCATGGCCAGCTCTCGCGCGGTCCGCAACCGCACGGCGGGCGACACCGCCTACGACCGCGCACGCAAGTCCCTCTTCGAGGAGGGCATCAGCAGCGCACGGATGTACGTCGACCCCGCCCGGCCGTCGGTCGAGGACGTCATCGACCAGATCATCGCGGGCCTGCGCAGCAGCTGCACGTACGCGGGAGCGCGCACGCTCGAGGAGTTCCACGAGCGTGCCGTGGTCGGCCTCCAGAGCACCGCCGGGTTCGCCGAAGGGCGCCCGCTCCACACGTCCTGGTGAGGTACGGCGCGTCCTGTCCGGTGCCGGCTCGCTCGAACGGCATCTCCCGGACGGGCGAGCCCGGCAGACTGGTCGGGTGGACGCCGCCCTCGCCGGCCTGCTCGGCACCGCGATCGGCGCGATGGCGGGCATCGTGGGTTCCCTCATCGCCTCGGGGCACCAGGTTCGCATCGAGCGCGAGCGGGTGGCCGCCGCCCGCCGGGACGAGCTGACGCGCGCGGCGCGCCAGTCGCTCCTCGACCTCGTGCAGCTGGTCGCGACGGGAACCCAGGCGATCGCGTGGGTGACCTGGGCGGTCGGCTCCCAGCCCCGGGAGCAGTCGCTCGCCGAGGCCCGCCGGTACGAGGAGACGATGCGCGCCCTCCTGCCGCGGCTCGTCGCGGCACAGGTCGCCGTTGCCAGCCTCAGCGACGTGGCCACCTACCAGCGGCTCGACCCCATCGTGCGCGGCCTGGTCCACCTGGACGTGCGGGTGGGGACGGCCCTGGTCGGCCACGAGCAGGGCAGCGCCAGCGCGGTCGCCGAGCTGGGCGCACTCCGCGACGAGACGACGGAGTTCGAGCGCCGGACCGTCGACACGGTCCGCAGCATGCTCAGCGGCACGAACGGACGGTGACCACCCAGGCAGGGTGCGACCGGGTCAATGACGCTTGCGGCCGACCTCGACGACGCGCCAGCCGCGCTCGCGGGCGATCTCACGCAGCTCGCGGTCGGGGTTGACGGCCACGGCCTGTCCGACGCGCTCCATCATCGGCAGGTCGCTGACCGAGTCGCTGTAGGCGGTGCACCGGGCGAGGTCGTAGCCGCGCTCGGCCGCGAGCTTCTCGATCTCGATGACCTTGCCGGCGCCGTAGCAGAACTCACCGGCCAGGTGCCCGGTGTAGCGGCCCTCGTCGTCGAGCTCGCTGCGGGTGGCGACCGCGCCCTCGAGGCCCAGGGCCGTCGCGATGCGGCTCACGAGCTCGATGGGCGAGGCCGACACGACGATGCGGTCCTGGCCGAGGGCCTTGCAGTCCGACAGCAGCGTCAGGGACGCCGGGATGGCCCTGCGGACGATGCCGGGCACGATGGCGTCGGTGAGGTGGATGATGTCGGACTGCCGGATGCCGGCCACCGCGCGCAGGATGCGCTCGCGCAGCGCCTCGGACCCCGCGTCGGTGGATCCCTTGCGGTGGAAGGAGATCGCGTTGACGGTGTCCTTGACGAGGTCGCGCCACGGGACGTGACCGCCCCGGAAGGCGGCGATCGCGAGGGGGTAGTTGGCCGACCCGCGGATCAGCGTCCGGTCGAGGTCGAAGAACGCCGCGACCGGCCCCCCGCCCGAGAGGGGCAGGAGGCCGGTGGTCGACGCGTCAGCCGACATGGGCCGCGAGGGGCAGGGCCGCCCGACGGCGCGGCACCGATGCGTTGACGGCGTCCTTGGGCAGCCGGCGCGGCCTGCGCGTCGCGCGCGGCGGCAGCGCCAGCCGGAAGACCTTCGCCCAGGCCTGCCCGACCTGACGCGGCAGCGGGCCGGTCGTGTAGGGCAGCCCGTAGCGCTCGCAGATCTCGCGCAGCTCCACCGCGACCTCGGCGTACCGGTTGCTCGGCAGGTCGGGGAAGCAGTGGTGCTCGATCTGGTGGGACAGGTTGCCGGTCATGATGTGCATCAGCTTCGAGCCGGAGATGTTGGCAGAGCCGAGCATCTGGCGGATGTACCAGTCGCCGCGCGTCTCGCCCTCGATCTCCTCCTCGGTGAAGGTGTCGACGCCGTCGGGGAAGTGGCCGCAGAAGATGACCGAGTGGGCCCACACGTTGCGGATCGCGTTTGCCGTGAAGGTGCCGATGAGGGCCTGCTTGCCGGAGCCGAACGGCACGGCGGCCAGCGGCGTGGCGGCGTAGTCCTTGGTGAACTGACGCACCACCTTGCGTCCCATCGCCCTGAGGTCCGCCTTGAGCTCGTCCTTGGACTTCTCGCCCTGCTGGTAGGCCTCGAGCTCGAGGTCGTAGATGGCGATGCCCCACTCGAAGAAGGGCGCCAGGACCATGTTGATGGCGGGATTGAAGATGTTGGAGGGGTGCCACGGCTGGTCCTCGTCCATGCGCAGCACCGAGTAGCCCACGTCCTTGTCCTTGCCCAGCACGTTGGTCCACGTGTGGTGCAGGTCGTTGTGGGTGTGCTTCCAGGCGGCGGCGGGGGTGACGAAGTCCCACTCCCACGTCGTCGAGTGGATGTCGGGGTCGCGCATCCAGTCCCACTGGCCGTGCAGGACGTTGTGCCCGATCTCCATGTTCTCGAGGATCTTGGCGACCGAGAGCATCGCGGTACCTGCGACGAGCGCCGTCTTCTTCTTCGAGAAGAGCAGCGTGGCGCGGCCGGCGAGCTCGAGCGTGCGCTGGATGCGGATCACCCGGCGGATGTAGGCGGCGTCCTTGGCACCCCGGGTCGCGATGACGCGGTTGCGCAGGGCGTCGAGCTCCTGGCCGAGACGCTCGACGTCGGCGTCGGACAGGTGCGCGGCGGCGCTCGGGCGCTTCGCCGGGCCACCGGCGGCGGCCAGGACCGGCTTCCGGGGCCGGACCTCACGGCCGTCCGCGGACGGTCCGGTGGGGGTCGTGGGGGCGGGTCGGTTCACGGTGGTGGTCATCGGTGGTTCCCTTCTCAGATGTCCAGGTGGACGGGCCCGGCAGCGGCGTTGACGCAGGTCTGGATCAGCTCGCCCTCGTCGCCGTGGACCTCTCCGGTACGCAGGTCGCGGACCTTGCCGGCCACGAGCGGTGTCAGGCAGCTGCGGCAGATGCCCATGCGGCAGCCGCTCGGCATGACGACGCCGCACTCCTCGCCGGCGTCGAGGAGCGGCACGTCGCCGCCGGCCTCGACCTCCTTGTCGGACTTCTCGAACACAACGACCCCGCCCTCGCCGCCGGTTCCCGGCAGCAGGACCGGGGCGAAGCGCTCGATCGTGAGGCTCGCGCCCGTGGCGTCGGTGCCGTCGACGCCCTCGCGGGCCCACAGCTCCTCGGCGTCGTCGAGCAGCTCTGCCGGACCGCACGCGAACGCCTTGCGGGTGCGCCAGTCGGGACACAGCGCGTCGAGGTCGGCGGTCGTCGACAGGTCGAGGCGGCGCCCGGCCTGCTCGCTCAGGCCACCCTCCTCGCGGGTGAACCAGTGCCGGACCCGCAGGCCGGGGAACTGGTCGGCGAGCTCGAGCAGCTCGTCGTGGAAGAGGGCGTCGTGCCGCGTGCGCGCACAGTGCAGGAGCACGACGTCGGCGTCGGGGCGACGGGGGACGAGCGTGCGGATCATCGACATGACGGGCGTGATGCCGCTGCCGGCGGTGAGCATGAGCAGCGGGCGCGGGTGGCCCGGCAGGACGAAGTCGCCCTGCGGGACGTCGAGGAAGAGGACGTCGCCGGGACGGGTGTCGCGGGCCAGGGCGGACGAGACGGTGCCGATCGCCGTGACGGTGATGGCGGGGTCGTGCCCGGCGGCCGCCGACAGGGAGTAGCTGCGCCACTGGCGCACCCCGTCGATCTCGACGCCGATGCGGGCCCACTGGCCGGCCTCGTGCGCGTTCCAGCCCCGACCGGGGCGGAAGTGGATGGTCGTGGAGTCAGGGGTCTCGCGCTCGACGCGCGTGACGATGCCGC
>NZ_JBPGXG010000174.1:0-8191 GCF_056755255.1 Monashia sp. HAY1-5C
GGCCAGGATCGTCAGGCCGAAGTTCAGCGCGATGAAGATGACCGCGGCGAGGATGTAGGCGGGCAGGACGGTGGCATAGGCGGTGCCCATGTCGCGCATGCTCTGGAGCAGCTCGGGATACGTGATGGCCGTGCCGAGCGCGCTGTCCTTGAGAATGACGACGACCTGGCTGACGAGCGCCGGCAGCATCGCGGTCAGGGCCTGTGGCAGCTGGATCGAGCGCAGCGTCTGGCCCGGCGTCAGGCCGATCGACAGGCCCGCCTCGCGCTGCCCCGCCGGCAGCCCGTAGACGCCGGAGCGCACGAGCTCGGCGATGACCGAGCCGTTGTAGAGCGTCAGGGCGATGACGACGGCCATGAACGAGTTGAGGCTCGCCACGAAGATGTTGTTGAAGGCGAACAGCTGGAACAGGAAGTACATCATCAGCAGCACCGGGACGGCCCGGAAGAACTCGACGAGGATGCTGCTCACCCAGCGCATCGCACGGCTGTGCGACAGGCGGCCGAGGCCGAAGATGATGCCGAAGGCCATCGCCGCGATGATCGACACGATCGCGGCCTTAAGGGTGTTGACGAGGCCGGGGACGACGTACGAGGTCCACACCTCCGGGTCGACGAGCGGCTTCCACAGGTCGCCGGTCAGCTGACCCTGGGCGTTGAGCTTCCACACGACGGCACCGACCGTGACGAGGGCCAGCAGGAAGCCGAACCCGGTGAGGATGGCGTGTCGGCGCCGGCCGCGCGGCCCCGGAGCGTCGAACAGGACGGTCTGCGTGCTCATCGCTTCACCGCCAGTCGACGCGAGAGGGACGTGAAGAAGATGCCGACCGGCAGCGTGAGGATGACGAAGCCGAGGGCGAAGATGAAGAAGACGCCGAAGCTGGCGGTCTCGTTCTCGAAGATGACCTTCATGAGCGCGGAGGCTTCGGCCACGCCGATGACCGAGGCCACCGTCGTGTTCTTCGTCAGTGCGATGAGCGTCGAGCCGAGGGGCGCGATGGCCCCGCGGAACGCCTGGGGCAGGATCACCTCGCGCAGGCTCTGGCCGAAGGTCAGCCCGATGGAGCGCGCCGCCTCGGCCTGGCCGACCGGCACGGTGTTGACGCCGCTGCGCAGGGCCTCGCAGACGAAGGCGGCGTGGTACACGGCCAGCGCCACCATCGCCCAGCGGATGGCGTTGTCACGCACCGACGTCGCCGAGCTGGGGTCGACGAGGTTGATCTGCAGGATGATCCCCACGCCGGCGAGTGAGAAGAAGACGATGAGGGTCAGCGGGGTGTTGCGCACGATGTTGACGTAGACCGCGCCGAGCCGACGCAGCACCGGAACCGGCGACACGCGCATGACGGCGACGACGGTCCCGATGACGAGCGCACCGATCGCCGAGAAGAACGTCAGCGTGATGGTCATCCAGAAGGCGGCGAGGATGTCGTACTTCTCGAGGATTGCGAGCATGTCCCTCCTTCACGCACAAGGGATCTGGCCGGCGGGGGCCGCGGCCTCGGCGATGCCGTGGCCCCCGCGCGGCGGGCGAGTCAGGAGCAGGCGGCCGGGGTGGGCGGGTTGCCCGCGCCGGGCTTGTAGCCGGCCGGACCCAGGTTCGCGTCGATCGACTTCTGCCACGAGCCGTCGCTGATCATCTTCTTGATCGCGTCGGTGATCTTCGTGCACAGCTGGGTGTCGCCCTTCTTCAGCCCGATGCCGTACTTCTCCTCGGAGAACGGCTTGCCGACGACCTTGAACTTGCCCTTGTACTGCTCCTGGGCGGCGTAGCCGGCCAGGATGGTGTCGTCGGTGGTCAGGGCGTCGATGGCGCCGGTCTGCAGCGCCGGCAGGCACTCGGAGTACGTGCCGAACTCCTGGAGCTGGACGCCCGGGTACTTGTCCTTGACCTTCTGGGCCGAGGTGGACCCGGTCACCGAGCAGAGCTTCTTGCCGGTGAGGCTGTCCGGGCCGGTGATCGACGAGTCGTCGGAGCGGACGAGGAGGTCCTGGCCGGCGATGAAGTACGGTCCGGCGAAGGAGACCTTCTCCTTGCGGGCGTCGGTGATCGAGTACGTCGCGACGACGAAGTCGACCTGGCCCGTCTGGATGAGCGTCTCGCGCTGGGCGCTCGGCGCCTGCACCCAGGTGATCTTGTCCTCGGACGTGCCGAGCTCCTTGGCGACGTACTTGGCGACGTCGACGTCGAAGCCGCTGTACTCGTTGCCCTTCTTCAGGCCCATGCCGGGCTGGTCGAACTTGATGCCGATCTTGAGGCCGTTGTCGCCGCCTCCACCGCCTCCGCCGCTGCCGCTGGGCTGCCCCGAGCCGCAGGCGGCGAGCGTGACGGCCAGGGCCGTCGCCGCGAACGCCACGCCGATGCGTCGTGCCTTCATGTGGGTTCCTCCTGTGGTTGCTTCCTGGCACGCGGGGGTGCATGCCGCTCGCTGAGTCTGGTCTGGTGCGCCGGTGGCCCGACGCCCGGGGGCCACCGCAGCGGGTGGGGCGTCAGTGGGTGAGGATCTTGCCGAGGAAGTCCTTGGCGCGTTCGCTCTTGGGCCGGGTGAAGAACTCCTCCGGCGTGCCGACCTCGACGATCTGCCCGTCGGACATGAACACGACGCGGTCGGCGGCCTTGCGCGCGAAGCCCATCTCGTGCGTCACGACGATCATCGTCATGCCCTCCTTGGCCAGACCGACCATGACGTCGAGGACCTCGTTGACCATCTCGGGGTCGAGCGCCGAGGTGGGCTCGTCGAAGAGCATGACCTTGGGGCCCATGGCCAGGGACCGGGCGATCGCGACGCGCTGCTGCTGGCCGCCGGACAGCTGGGCCGGGTACTTGTCGGCCTGGGCCTCGACCCCGACGCGCTTGAGCAGGTCGGTGGCCTGCCGGTCGGCGTCGGCCTTCGACTTCTTGCGCACCTTGACCGGCCCGAGGGTGACGTTGTCGCGGATTGTCTTGTGCGCGAAGAGGTTGAAGGACTGGAAGACCATGCCGACGTCGGCCCGCAGCTGCGCGAGGGACTTGCCCTCCTCCGGCAGCGCCTTGCCGTCGATGGTGATAGTGCCCGACTCGAAGGTCTCGAGCCGGTTGATGGTGCGGCAGAGCGTCGACTTGCCCGAGCCCGACGGACCCAGGACGACGACGACCTCGCCCTTGCCGACGGTGAGGTTGATGTCCCTCAGCACGTGGAGGTCACCGAAGTGCTTGTTGACGCCCTCGATGACGACCATGGGCTCGCGGTGGTCCGAGACGCGTTCGGCGGTCGCCTCGGCAGCAGGTTTCACGTCGTCCATCCCCGCAACCTATCGGCTCGTGCCCCCGGGAGGTACCAACCGGGTCCCGGCCGTGCCCGAATCGTGAGTTCGGACGCGGCGAGGGCCCCGTCCGGGTGGACGGGGCCCCGGGCGCCCCCGGCCCCCGGCCCGGCTACCGCGCGTCGGATGCACGGGTCGGGCGTGGGCGTCGGTGCGTCGTCTGTCGTCTCGGTGGCGAGCCGGGAGCGGTCAGCTCGACTGCTCGGCAGCCGCGGTCGACTGGGCGGTCGGCTGCGCCGTGTCCGACGTGCGGGCCGGTGCCGCTTCAGTGGTCTTGACCGCCTCGGTCGTCTTGACCGGGTCGCTCACGGCCGCCGCGCTGGTGGCCAGCTGCCGGACCGCCGTGGCGACCGCCGTCGCCGTCGCCGTGGCTGTCGCGACGGCCGTCTGCGTCGGCGTCGGCTCGACCGCGGGGGCCGCTGGCGCGTTCGTCGTCGTGACGGGCGGCGGGTCGGACGCCGGCGGTTCGGAGGTCGTGCTCGGCGGGTCGCTCGGCGGCTGGGTGGTCGTCGGAGCGGTCGTCGACGGAGCGGTCGTCGTCGGCGTCGTCGTGGTCGGGGCCGCGCTCGTCGTGGTCGTCGTCGTCGACGTCGGCGCCGTGCTCGTCGTCGGCGACGGCTGCGTCGTCGTCGGTGTCGGGGTACCTGTGCCCGTCGTCGGCTTCGGCGCGCTCGTCGTCGGCTTCGGCGCCGGGTTGGTCGCCTTCGGCGTGCTCGTGCCGGGCAGCGGCGCCGGGTCGACGTCCTCGAACGGCACGTCACCGTCGGGGACCGTCTGGGGTGCCGAAGCGACGACCGTGCCACCGCCCGGGAAGTAGTTCGGCACCGTGCCGTAGGACGCCGGGCCCGACGTCGAGGCCGGGAAGCCCAGGTAGGGTGCCGGGTCGACGTAGTGGTCGTTGATGATGACGTCGAAGTGCAGGTGGCAACCGGTGGACCAGCCGGTGGTGCCGACCAGGCCGATGACCTGGCCCTGCCGGACGGTCTGACCCTCCTTGACGAGGAACTTCGACTGGTGGCCGTAGGCCGTCTTGAGCGTCGGTGTGTGCTGGATGATCGTGCGCAGACCCCAGGAGCTGGAGATCCGGGCGTAGACGACCTTGCCGGCTGCGGCGGCCCGGATCGGTGTACCGCAGGCCGCCGACAGGTCGATGCCGGTGTGGAACATGGGCCGGTGCAGCAGCGGGTGGATGCGCGGGCCGAAGCCGGACACCTCGACCCCGGGCACCGGGTGGATGAAGCCGGGCAGCCCAGGCGCCACGGGAGCGACCACGGCCATCGCCGCGAGCGGCGTCAGCCCGATCTCGGGGAACACGACGCCGCCCCCGACCGCGTTCGACACGGCCATGCCGGCCGATCCGGACCCGCCGATCGCCGCGGCGGCGATGGCCGCGACGGTCCCGTCGGCGTCGGTGAGCGCGTCACGGGCGCTCTCGACACCGTCGACCGCCGTGTCGACCGCGGCTCGGTCACCGGCGGCGAGCACCACGGCCGCCCGGGCAGCGGTGTCCGGCGCGCTGGCGCTGAGGAACGGAAGGAGCGCGAACACCACCGTGGACGCAGCGAACGGCACCAGTCGCCCGCTCATGCGCACGGTGAGGACGCGAGGTCCACTGCGTTGTGTTTCGTCCTGCACCTTGAGGCCACCCCCCTGGAGGCTGAGTTCGTCCGGCGGGCCCTGCGGCCACGCCTCGACCGTATCCACGTGCTACGCCCCCCGCAGTCTGTGGTCCCGGCCGTGTCCACCATAGGTGGGGCGAGTGGACCGCGGGCGGACTTGGCGCAACTCCGTCCCGGAGGTGTGACCACAGGGGCCCGTGGGGCTCGTGTCACGCGGCGCCGCTACGCACCGGCCGGGCCCGCGGCCTCCGTTGGGCCTACGGTGGGGCTCATCCGGTGCACCCGACCGACGAGGAGCCCACCGATGGCCGAGGTCGTCCTGTTCCACCACGTCCTGGGACTGACGGAGGGAGTGCGCGCCCTCGCGGAGTCTCTCCGCGGCGGCGGGCGGCACACCGTCCACACGCCCGACCTCTTCGAGGGCGTCCTCGCCCCGAGCATCGACGACGGGTTCGCCCTGACCCAGGAGCTCGGCGACGACGAGATCGCCGAGCGAGTCGCCGCGGCGCTGGCGGGACTTCGCGAGGACCTCGTCTACGCCGGCATCTCCTTCGGCGTCGGTCCGGCCCAGCGGCTCGCCCAGACCCGCGCCGGCGCCCGCGGCGCCCTCCTCTACGAGGCCTGCTTCCCGGTGACCGGGGAATGGGCCTTCGGTCCGTGGCCCGAGGGTGTCCCGGTCCAGGTGCACGGCATGGACAGGGACCCGTTCTTCGGGCTCGAGGGCGACGTCGACGCAGCGCGCGAGCTGGTACGGCTCGCCGGTCCCGACACCGCCGAGCTGTTCGTCTACGAGGGCGACCGGCATCTGTTCACCGACGCGTCGCTGGCCTCCTACGACGCCGGGGCAACGGCCCAGGTCGTCGAGCGCTCGCTGGCGCTCCTCGACCGCATCGGCTGACGTCACGCCGAGCCACTCCACGTCCTGCCGTGCTCGCGTGAACCGACGGTCGCCGGTGCGTCGTCCTCGTCTGGGGAACACCTCCCCACCGACCCAGGCAGGAGTGTGACATGCACCGAATCTCCCGTACCGCCTCCTTCGTCGCCGGCCTCGTCCTCGGGGTGAGCGGGCTGGCTGCGACCTCCAGCGCCACCGCCGACACCTCCGGCGTCCCCCGGAGCGACATCCTCCGCGCGCCGGTCCAGGGCAGCATCCTGTCCGACCCGCCCCTGTTCGGCCTGACCCGTGGGGGCGCGCCCTGGGTCATCTCCGAGGGAAGCGCCCGGCTGCGTGCGAACGGCGACCTCCACGTCGAGGTCGAGGGTCTCATCATCCCGACGACGGGAGTCAACCCGGTGCCACGGCTGTCGGCCACCGTGGCGTGCAACGGCAGCGCGTTGCCGCCGACGGCGACCGTGCCCTTCTCGGCCACCGGGGACGCGGTCATCGACGCCCACGTCAGCCTGCCCGCGCGCTGCCTCGCCCCAGCCGTCCTGCTCAACCCGAACGGCAACCCGTCGGTCTACATCGCCGCCACCGGCCGCTGACCACCGGCGCGCGGACGGCCACGTCCTGGCCAGCCCCGTGGTCGTCCGCGCGGAGTCCTGCACTCGCCGACGTGGGGCAGCAGGGGCTTGAACCCTGGACCGACGGATTATGAGTCCGCTGCTCTGACCGGCTGAGCTACTGCCCCGGGACCCGGCGGGCTCGGGGGAGCGCCGGGGTCGGGTCGGAGTCTAGCGAGCCGGCCGCGCCCACCCGGCCCCTGGTGCGCGTGCGCGGTGCGCGCGCGGGCCGCCACCGGTGACCCTCTAGGCTCGCTCGCGGGACGGCGTCCGGCCTCCCGTCGGGCGTCGACGGCGTCCGGCCCGCGAGCACCGAGGGACGAGAGCGCATGAGTGAGGGCATCCGCGTGGCGGCGGTCGAGGACGTCGAGCCGGGTGAGGCTCTTCTCCTGGGGACCGACCTCACCGGCACGGACGAGCCCATCTCGCTGTTCCGCGACGACGACGGGACGTACTACGCCCTCGACGACACGTGCTCGCACGAGGACGCCTCGCTCGCCGAGGGCTGGGTCGAGGCGGGGGAGGTGGAGTGCCCCCTGCACGCCACGCGCTTCTGCCTCGCGGACGGGCGTCCGATGTGCCTGCCGGCGACGCGGCCGGTCGCCACGCACCGGATCGAGGTCCGCGACGGGGACGTCATCCTCTTTCCCGGGGTGCCGGCCGGCTCCTGAGCGGTGCAGGTGCCCGAATCGTCCGATTCGTGGAAGTGCTGGTGCCCGTGGGTCTCCTGGGGCACAATGGGCGAGTCCCCCTGGCAGGGGCGTTGAGCATCACCACATCAGACATATCGGACACTGAGCACGAGCGCACGACGGTTCCGGCTCCCGGTGGCAGGCGTTGGGGAAGACGTCCCTGCAACTGGAGGAGGTTCGGATGTCTGTCGTCATGCCGCGAACGGTCACGCGCGGTGTCGTGTTCATCCACGGTGCGCCCGCTCCGCTGTGCCCGCACATCCAGTGGGCCATCGAGGCAGTGCTCGACCACCGCGTCGCCCTGGACTGGATCGCCCAGCCCGCCGCGCCGCGGATGGTCCGCACCGAGCTGTCGTGGACCGCGGCTCCCGGAACCGGCGCTGCGCTCGCCAGCGCCCTGCGGGGGTGGGACGGCCTCCGGTACGAGGTCACCGAGGACCCGTCGGCGGGCTGCGACGGCGCCCGGTGGTCGTACACACCCAGACTCGGGATCCACCACGCGATGACCTCGGTCTCCGGGGACGCGGTCGTCCAGGAGGACCGGCTCCGTGAGGCGGTCCTGCGTACGCGTGGTGACGCCGAGGCCCTCCAGGACGAGATCGACCTGCTCCTCGGTGTGCCGTGGGACGAGGAGCTGGAGCCGTTCCGCTACGCCGGGGACGGGGCGCCCGTGCGTTGGCTGCACAAGGTCGGCTGACGCCGAGACTGCGCCGAGTGCCTCTCGCAGGCCGCGGCCTCCAGCGCGGCGACGGCGGGACGGCGAGGGCCCGGGAGGTTCGTGCTCCCGGGCCCTCGTCGCGCCCTCGTCGCGCCCTCGTCGCGCCCTCGTCGCGCACGCTCGTGGCTGCCGTGGCCCGGCCGCAGGCCTGAAAGCACTGTCGCGCCGAGGCGCCGGCCCGGCGCCATCGTCGGGCGCCGCACGTCTAATCCTGACGTGCACGCGTGAGTCGTGCGACGATTCACACAACAACCGCAACACCACGAACACGAGGAGAGGACCGGACATGGCCACGGGTCTGCCCACCGACGCGAAGCACCAGGGGTGCCTCGTCGAGGTGGCCGACCCGTTCACGGG
>NZ_JBPGXG010000175.1:0-8191 GCF_056755255.1 Monashia sp. HAY1-5C
GTCAGATGTGTATAAGAGACAGCCTCCGTGTCGATCAAGGACATCCGCCTCTTCGGCGACCCGGTGCTGCGCAGCCGCGCCGCCGAGGTCGTCGACTTCGACAAGGAGCTCCGGGTCCTCGTCAAGGACCTGGAGGACACCATGCTCGACGCTCCCGGCGCGGGCCTCGCCGCGCCCCAGCTCGGCGTCGGGCTGCGGGTGTTCACCTACTACGTCGACGGCATCCTCGGCCACCTCGTCAACCCCGACCTGCAGCTGTCCGAGGAGGAGCAGGACGGCCCGGAGGGATGCCTGTCGATCCCCGGCCTCGCCTTCGACACGAAGCGCGCCCTGTCCGTCGTGGCGAAGGGCCAGAACATGTGGGGCGAGCCCGTCGTCCTCGAGGGCACCGAGCTGCTCGCCCGAGCCGTCCAGCACGAGACCGACCACCTCGACGGCATCCTCTTCGTCGACCGCCTCGACCCCGAGGCGCGCAAGGCGGCGATGCGCGCGATCCGCGAGGCGGAGTGGTTCGCCGAGAACCCGCCGGAGGTCCGCATCAGCCCGCACTCGACGTTCGGCCGCGCGCTGTGAGGGTCGTCTTCGCCGGCACCCCCGAGGTGGCCCTGCCGAGCCTCGACGCCGTCGCCGCCTCGGGCCACGAGCTCGTCGGAGTGCTGACGCGTCCGGACGCCCCCGCCGGCCGCGGCCGCCGGCTCGAGGCCTCGCCGGTGCGTCGCCGGGCCGAGGAGCTCGGCGTGCCCGTGCTGACCCCGGCGCGGCTGGGTGAGCCGGAGCTCCTCGACGCGCTGCGTGCCCTCGCGCCCGACGCGTGTCCCGTCGTCGCCTACGGCAACCTCATCCCGCAGGCCGCTCTCGACGTCCCGACCCGGGGCTGGGTCAACCTGCACTTCTCGCTCCTGCCCGCCTGGCGCGGTGCCGCGCCGGTGCAGCACGCCATCATGGCCGGCGACGAGGTCACCGGCGCCTCGACGTTCCGCATCGAGAAGGGCCTGGACACCGGGCCCGTCTACGGCGTCATGACCGAGCCGATCCGGCCCACCGACACCGCCGGCGACCTGCTCGACCGCCTGGCCTCCGCCGGAGCGGGTCTGCTCGTCGCCACGCTCGACGGCATCGAGAGCGGGGAGCTCGTCGCGGTCCCGCAAGCGGCGGAGGGCGTGTCGCTCGCCCCGAAGATCGAGGTCGAAGACGCGCGCATCACGTGGACCCACCCGGCCACCGCCGTCGACCGCCTCGTGCGCGGCTGCACCCCCTCGCCGGGAGCGTGGACGACGTTCCGTGGCGAGCGGTTCAAGCTCGCCCCCGTGACGCCGGTCGCTCCCGGCGAGGTCCCCGACGAGGAGACGCTGCCACCGGGCCGGCTGCTCGTCACGAAGCGGGCCGTCTTCGTCGGTACCGGCACGGTGCCGGTCCGTCTCGGCACCGTGCAGGCCCACGGCAAGAAGCCGATGCCTGCCGCCGACTGGGCCCGCGGGAGCCGCGTCGGGGCGGGGGAGGTGCTCGGCGGTGAGTGACGAGCAGACCGGGCGCGACGTGCCCGACCGGCCCGACCGGCCTGACCGGCGAGGGGAGCGCCAGCGTCCGCCGGCGCGCAGTCGCTCGGCCCAGCACCGGTCCTCGCAACGCCCGTCCGAGCGCGCTCGCCGCACCGACCCGGCGCGCCTGGCCGCCTACACCGTCATGCGCGACGTCGCGCAGGGTGCCTACGCCAACCTCGCGCTGCCGAAGCACCTGCGCGAGAAGCGGATCAGCGGCCGTGACGCCGGTTTCGCCACCGAGCTCGTGTACGGGGCGACGCGTCTGCGCGGGCTCTACGACGCCATCGCGGCCGTCGCCGCCGACCGCCCCGTCGACAGGATCGACCCGCGCGTCCTCGACACCATCCGCCTCGGGGCGCACCAGCTGATCGGCATGCGGGTGCCGACGCACGCTGCTGTCGACGAGACGGTCGCCCTCGCGCGGCAGGTGAACGGGGCCGGGGCGGCGGGGTTCGTCAACGCCGTCATGCGCCGGATCAGCGAGCGCGACCTCGACGCGTGGCTCGAGGCGGTGACGGCCCGCACCACCGACCCGGTCGAGGCGCTCGCCGTCCGCACCTCGCACCCCGCCTGGGTCGTCAAGGCGCTGCGCGCCGCGCTCATCGGTCACGGAGCCGCGACGGCCTCCGACGTCGACGAGCCGCTCGCGGCGCTGCTCGCCGCCGACAACGCACCGCCCCGCGTCGCGCTCGTCGCCCGGCCGGGCCTGAGCACCGTCGAGGAGCTCGTCGACGCCGGCGCCGAGCCGTCGTGGACGAGCCCGGTCGGGGCCGTGCTGCCCGAGGGTGACCCCGGCGCTCTGGCGGCGGTCCGGCAGGGGCGGGCCGCCGTGCAGGACGAGGGCTCGCAGCTGCTCGCGCTCGCCCTGGCCGCGGCCGAGGTCACCGACGATGCGGCGGCCGACGAGCGGTGGCTCGACCTGTGCGCCGGGCCGGGTGGCAAGGCCGGGCTCCTTGCGGCCATCGCCGTCCAGCGGCGGACTCCCTTCGTGGCCAACGAGGTCAGCGACCACCGCGCCGACCTCGTGCGCCAGACCCTCGACGCGGCGCGCGCCGCAGCCGCCGACGCCGGCACGACGGTCGAGGTGCGCCACGGTGACGGCCGCGACGTCGGCGACGACGAGCCGGGCCGGTACAGCCGGGTCCTCGTCGACGCGCCCTGCACCGGCCTCGGCGCCCTGCGTCGCCGCCCCGAGGCGCGGTGGCGCCGCAGCCCGGGCGACGTCGCCGCGCTCGCCGGCCTGCAGCGTGAGCTGCTCGCGTCGGCCATCGACGCCACGGCCCGGGGCGGCCTCGTCGCCTACGCCACGTGCAGCCCGCACCTCAACGAGACGCGGTTCGTCGTCACCGACGTGCTGAAGAAGCGCGACGACGTCGAGCTCGTCGATGCCCGTGACCTGTTCCGCGACGCGTCCGGTCGTCGGCTCGACGGCCTCGGCGAGGGACCTTTCGTCCAGCTCTGGCCCCACGTCCACGGCACCGACGCGATGTTCCTCGCCCTGCTGCGTCGGCGCTGAGCGCGGACCCGCAGGTGCGCCCCAGGTGCGCGCGTCCGCCAGAGGCGCACACCTCTGCCGCCAGTGCTGCACCCTTCCGCCAGAGGTGCGCCGTGCAGCGGCCACTCCTGCCGCAAGCGCGCACTCCTGTCGGTGACGCTTTCGAGTCGACCGTGCAGCCGCCCGCCCGCTGCGGACGCCGAACGTCCGGAACTGCCGCTACGGTCCGGGTCATGGCCATCGCCCGCTATCCCAGCTTCGTCATCGACTGCCCTGACGCGGCCGCTCTCGCAACGTTCTACGGTGCCCTGCTCGACTGGTCGGTCGAGGTGTCCGACGGGTGGGGCGAGGTGCGCGCCGAGAACGGCCAGTGCATCTGCTTCCAGCAGGTCGAGGGCTACCAGGCCCCGGAGTGGCCCGGCCAGCAGGTGCCGCAGCAGATGCACGTCGACGTCGTCGTCGACGACCTCGACGCCGCCGAGCCCGACGTCCTCGCCCTCGGTGCGACGCGGCACGACCATCAGCCCGGCACGAGCTTCCGGGTTTTCCTCGACCCGGCCGGCCACCCGTTCTGCCTCTGCGTGGACTGACGCCCCGCGGCCGCGCCTGGGACGGCCCCTAGGCTGTGCGCGTGCAGATCTCCCCGAGCATCCTGTCCGCGGACTTCGCCAACCTCGAGTCCGAGCTGCGCCGCATCGGCAACGCCGACTGGGCCCACGTCGACGTCATGGACGCCCACTTCGTGCCCAACCTGACCCTCGGCCTTCCCGTCGTCGAGGCCCTGCTCAAGGTCAGCCCGGTCCCGGTCGACGCGCACCTGATGATCGAGGACCCCGACCGGTGGGCGCCGATGTACGCCGAGGCCGGCTGCCAGTCGGTGACCTTCCACGTGGAGGCGGCACGGGACGCCCGCGCGCTGGCCCGGACGCTGCGGGCGGCCGGTGCCCGCGCGTCGATGGCGATCAAGCCGGGTACGCCGTTCGCGCCGTACGAGGACCTCCTTCCCGAGCTCGACATGGTCCTCGTCATGACCGTCGAGCCCGGGTTCGGCGGCCAGTCGTTCATGGCCGACCAGATGCCCAAGGTCGCGCAGGTGCGCGAGGCCGTGCGGCGGCACGGCGGCGAGATCTGGGTGCAGGTCGACGGTGGCGTCAGCGCTGACACGATCGAGCAGTGCGCCGAGGCCGGTGCCGACGTGTTCGTCGCCGGATCGGCCGTCTACGGGGCCGAGGACGCGGCCGCCGCGGTCGAGCAGCTGCGCCTCCTCGCCGAGCGCCACCGCCACTGACCCCTCGGTCGCCGGTCCCGCGCGGTCCCGCGAAGACCGTGGTCGGCGTCACCGTGGACGCCGGGTGCAGGGCAGCGTTGGCCGGGTGCATACTGGGGGGCACGTGCTCCGGGGTCGGTGTAATTCCGAGCCGGCGGTTACAGTCCGCGACCCGACCGCATCCAGCGGCCGGTTGACCTGGTGAGATTCCAGGACCGACGGTGAAAGTCCGGATGGGAGGCAGCACGAGACAGGCCGTCGACGGCCGGTGAGCGCGCACCCGTGAGGTCCGCGCCAGCCCGACCGGACCTGTGGAGTACCCCCGGAGTTCGTCCGACACACACCACGAACCTCCGAGGACGAACACCACATGGTCACACTCGCAGCAGCGGGCGCATCGCAGAACCTGTTCCAGCAGGTCCTCGACGCCGCCATCCCCATCGGTCCCTACCAGCTGCACTGGACCGAGCTCGTCGGCGTCCTCATCGGCGTCGCGTCCGCCTACCTCGGGATGAAGCGCCTCGTCTGGGCCTGGCCCGTCGGGATCGTCGCCAACATCCTGCTCTTCTTCGTCTACACCGGCGCCCTCTTCGGTGCCGACCAGCGCATCCCGCTCTTCGGCCAGGCCGGCCGGCAGATCTTCTTCATCGTCACGAGCGTCTACGGCTGGTGGCGCTGGAGCCAGGTGCGCCGGCTCAACCACGCCGGTGACGCGTCTGGGGTGGCCATCACCCCGCGCTGGGCCACCGGGCGCGAGCGCACCGTGTCGGTCGCGTTCTGGCTCGTGGGCACCGTCATCGCCGCGCAGGTCTTCCGGATGCTGTCCGAGGCCGCCCCCAACCCGTTCTGGACGCCGCAGTGGTGGTTCTTCTGGTGCGATGCGTGGATCTTCGTCGGCTCGATCGTCGCCACGTACGCGATGGCCCGCGGCTGGAACGAGTTCTGGCTCGCGTGGATCGCCGTCGACCTCGTCGGGGTGCCGCTCGGTTTCGCCACCGACTACGTGCCGACGTCGGTGCTCTACATCTTCTACGGCCTGTTCGTCGTCTACGGCTTCCTCCAGTGGGTCAAGGTGACTCGCACGAGCGACCGCGTCGACGTCGAGCCCGACCTCACCCCCGCCAAGACCGGCTGACCGGAGCACCACATGCGTGACACGGTGGCCACGGCCTGGATGCGGCGAGCACTCCACCTCGCCGCGTCCGGCCCGTGGCCCGACCCCAACCCGCGCGTCGGCTGCGTCCTCGTCGCACCCGACGGCACCGTCGCCGGGGAGGGGTTCCACCACGGGGCCGGGACGCCCCACGCCGAGATCGACGCCCTCGCCGACGCGGGGGAGCGCGCCGTGGGCGCGACCGCCTACGTGACGCTCGAGCCGTGCGCCCACCACGGGCGTACCGGGCCCTGCGCGGCGGCCCTCGTCGAGGCCGGCGTGGCCCGGGTCGTCTTCGCCCAGAGCGACCCGAACCCCGACGCCGCCGGCGGGGCCGAGCACCTGCACGCGGCCGGGGTCGAGGTCACCGGTGGGCTGCTCGCCGACGAGGCGGCCGAGCTCAACGCCCGCTGGGCGCGCACGGTCGCGCTCGGCCGCCCCCTCGTGACGTGGAAGTTCGCCGCCACGCTCGACGGGCGCAGCGCCGCCGCCGACGGCACGAGCCGGTGGATCACCGGTCCGGGCGCCCGGGCCGACGTGCACCGGCTGCGCTCGACCCGTGACGCGGTCCTCGTCGGCACCGGCACCCTCCTCGCCGACGACCCGCGTCTGACCGTCCGCGACGCGTCGGGCACCGACGTCCCCGTCCAACCGCTCCGCGTCGTCATGGGCCTGCGCGACGTGCCCGCCTCCGCGGCCGTGCACGCCGGGCCCGGCGACGTGCTGCACCTGCGCACGCGTGATCCCAAGGAGGCCTTGGAGCGGCTGTGGGACAAGGGGATCCGTGACGTCTGGCTCGAGGGAGGGCCGACGCTCGCGGGTGCCTTCCTCGCCGCTGGGCTCGTCGACGACGTCTACGCCTATCTCGCGCCGGCCCTCCTGGGGTCCGGTCCGACCGCCGTGGCCGACCTCGGGGTCGGCACGGTCGCCGACACCCTCCGCCTGCACACCACGGACGTGACGCTCGTCGACGGAGACGTGCGCATCCACGCCACCACCAAGGAGTAGTCCCATGTTCACCGGAATCGTCGAGGAGCTCGGCACCGTCGCGGCCATCGAGCACGGCGCGGACTCCGCCGTGCTCCGCATCACCGGTCCGCTCGTCGTGTCCGACGCCGTGCACGGCGCCTCGATCGCCGTCAACGGCGTGTGCCTGACCGTGACCGAGCACGACGCCGAGGGCTTCGCCGTCGACGTCATGGCCGAGACTCTCCGCCGCAGCTCGCTCGGCGCGCTGCGCGCGGGCGAACGCGTCAACCTGGAGCGCGCCATGCCCGCCGACGGACGCTTCGGCGGCCACGTCGTGCAGGGTCACGTCGACGGCACCGCGACGATCACGGGGCGCACGCCCGGCGACCGCTGGGAGACCGTCGAGCTGACGCTCCCCGCCGACCTCGCCGGCTACGTCGTCGAGAAGGGCTCGATCACGGTCGACGGCGTCTCGCTCACGGTCGCGTCGGTCACCGACGATGCCTTCACCGTCTCGCTCATCCCGACGACGCTCGCACTGACGACCCTGGGGCACAAGGGAACCGGCGAGGTCGTCAACCTCGAGGTCGACGTCATCGCCAAGTACGTCGAACGTCTGCTTCGGTACCGACCGGCCGGCGAGGAGGTCGCGCCATGAGCGGCCTGTCGACGGTCGAGGAGGCCCTCGACGCGCTGCGCGCCGGCCGGCCCGTGCTCGTCCTCGACGACGAGGACCGCGAGAACGAGGGCGACCTCGTGCTGGCCGCCGCGACCGCCACCGAGGAGTGGATGGCATGGACGATCCGGCACTCGTCGGGTTACCTCTGCGCGCCGGTACCGGACGCCGTGGCGGACCGCCTCGACCTGCCCCTCATGGTCGCCGAGAACCGCGACCCGCTCCGGACGGCCTACACGGTCTCGGTGGACGCCGCGTCGGGGGTCACGACGGGGATCAGCGCGGCCGACCGCCTGCGCACCGCGCAGGTGCTCGCGGACCCCGCGTCGACTCCCGCGGACCTCATCCGCCCCGGACACATCCTGCCGCTGCGCGCCCGACCGGGAGGCGTGCTGACGCGAGCCGGGCACACCGAGGCCGCGGTCGACCTGACGCGCCTGGCCGGCCTCGAGCCCGTGGGCGTCATCGGTGAGCTGGTCCACGACGACGGCCGGATGATGCGCTTCGACGCCGTCGTGGCGCTCGGCCGGGAGTTCGGTCTGCCGGTCGTCACCATCGAACAGCTCGTCGAGCACCGCCAGCGCCACGACCGCGTCGAGCGGCTCGCCACGACCCGGATCCCCACGGTCCACGGCACCTTCACCGCGCACGGCTATCGCGACACCCTGACCGGCGACGAGCACGTCGCGCTCGTCAGTCCCCGCGGCCTGCAGGGTCTCACCGGGACCGGCCCGGTGCTGACCCGGATGCACTCCGAGTGCCTGACCGGCGACGCCTTCGGCTCGCTGCGCTGCGACTGCGGTCCGCAGCTGCAGGCGTCGCTGTCGCGCGTCGGCGCCGAGGGGGGCGTCGTCGTCTACCTCGGCGGGCACGAGGGGCGCGGTGTCGGGCTCGTCGACAAGCTGCGGGCCTACGCCCAGCAGGACCGGGGCGCCGACACCGTCGACGCGCAGACCGCGCTCGGGCTGCCGGTCGACGCGCGCGAGTACGCCGCCGGCGCCGCCATGCTGCACGACCTGGGGGTGGAGGCCGTCGTGCTGCTGACGAACAACCCGCGCAAGGTCCAGGCGTTGCGCCACCTGGGCCTCGA
>NZ_JBPGXG010000176.1:0-8188 GCF_056755255.1 Monashia sp. HAY1-5C
CCCCCCCCCCCCCCCCCCCCTCCCCCCAAGCACAACCCAGCCCCCCAGATGTAGCTCCGTCTCGTGGGCTCGGAGATGTGTATAAGAGACAGGTCCTGACGCGTGCGTGCGTCAGGACCCCGCACCGCGGTACCCCGTCAGTTGGCGATCTTGTAACCGGCCTGGGCCACCGCCGCACGGATGGCGGCGTCGTCGATGTGGCCGCTGATCTCGAGCGTGCCGTTCGAGACGTCGACGTCGACGTCGCTGACCCCCTCGATGCCGCTGACGGCGTTCGTCACCTTGGTGACGCAGCTGTTGCAGGTCATGCCCTCGACGGTGTACGTGGCAGTGGTGTTGCACATCCCGGTGTTCTCCTCGTGTCTGGCCGGCGCTGCGGCGCATGGGTGGCCTGGGTGGGATCTCGGGACCGGCGTGATGCCGCCGCGCCGCGGACGCGACCCCCGGTTCGTGCGGAACCGGCCCAGTACCTGGCCGATAGGTTACCCCCCTACCGTATGAAGTCAAGGGTGTCCCGACCTTGACTGGGTACCCTCCCCCCGTATAGTACTTTTACCTCGGCTTGGACCATGACGCCTCAGGAGGACCCCGTGCTGGTGACCGTCGACGTCGACCGCTGCGAAGGCCACGGGTTGTGCACGCTCGCCGCACCGGAGGTCTTCTCCTTCGACGACCGGGGCACCCTGCAGGTCGTCGAGCGTCCGGACCCCCGGCACCTCGCGGGGGTCGAGCAGAGCGTGGGGGCCTGCCCGGCCCTGGCCATCACGCTCACCAGGGCTCCCACTCGCGATGCCACCCGCTAGCCGCGCCGAGCCGCCGGACCGGCCACGGCACGTGCTCGTCGTGGGGGCCTCCCTGGCCGGCCTGCGCACGGCCGAGGCCCTGCGTCGGGCGGGGTTCGACGGCCGGCTGACGATCGTGGGCGCCGAGAGGCATCCGCCGTACAACCGCCCCCCGCTCACCAAGGCCGCGCTGGTCGGGGGCCCGGAGCTGCCCGCGCTGGAGCTTGCGCGGGCCGACGACCTCGCGGCCACCTGGGCTCTCGGCATCTCGGCCACCTCGCTCGACCTCTCGGCCCGGGAGGTACGGCTCGAGACCGGAGCCATCGTGCGGTTCGACGGGCTGGTCATCGCGACGGGCGCCCGAGCCCGACGGCTGCCCGGCACGGTCGGCGTCGCGGGCGTCCACCACGTCCGCACCGTGGACGACGCCTCGGCCCTGCACCGGGCCCTCGCCGAGCCCGGCCGGCGGGTGCTCGTCGTGGGTGCAGGCTTCCTCGGTTCCGAGGTCGCGTCCACGGCCGCCTCCCTGGGGCACCAGGTGCTGCTGGTCGAGGCCACGGCGGGACCGATGCTTGGTGCGCTCGGACCGGAGCTCTCGGCGTACGCCGCCGGGGCGCACCGCAGCCGCGGGGTCGACCTGCGTACGTGCACGACCGTCGAGTCGCTCACTCCGTCGGGGGACGGGGCCGGACCCCTCGTCGCGGTGCTCGGGGACCGCCGCGACGGGAGCCGTTCTCGCGTGGAGAGCGACATCGTGGTCGGCGCCCTCGGCGCCACCCCCAACGTCGAATGGCTGAAGGACAGCGGCCTCGCCGTGGACGGTGGCGTCACCACCGACCTGTCGCTCACCGCAGTGGACCCCTCCGGCGCGCCGGTGCCCGGTGTCGTGGCCGTGGGTGACGTGGCCCGGGTGCCCCAGCCTCTGCTCGACGGCACCGCCCGCCGCGTGGAGCACTGGGCCACGGCCGTCGACCACTCCCGCATCGCCGCGGCGACCCTCAGCGGCGGGCAGCCGCAGACAGTCCCGGCGCTGCCGTCGTTCTGGACCGACCAGCACGGCGCGCAGATCCGCGGCATCGGCCTGCCCGGAGCAGGCGACACCAGCACCGTGGTCGACGGCGCCATGGACGACCACCGGTTCGTCATGACCCGGACCCTGCGGGGCCGCCTCGTCGGCGTCGTGGCGGTCAACGACACCCCGGCCCTGTTCCGCTACCGAGCCGAGCTCCAGTCCGTCTCGACGTTGCCGCAACCAACCCGCTAGGAGTGCCCGATGACCGAGCCCACCCCGTCCCCCCGCCCGACGACCGTCAAGGCGGTCCGTAACGGCCCGCTGCAGCTGAAGGGCACCTTCCGGCTCCTGGACCCGAACGGCGAGGAGTACGACCTCGAGGGCCAGCGCATCGTGCTGCTGTGCCGGTGCGGCAGGTCGAGGAACCAGCCGTTCTGCGACTCCAGCCACGTCCGCGAGGGGTTCGTGAGCCAGGACCAGCCCACGGCCTGCGACGCGGGCCGCGAGGAGGGCGACGACGGCGCAGAGGCGGGCGTGGCCTGACGACGGTCAGGAGCGGACCAGCCGCGCGATCGCCTCGTTCGCCTCCTTCAGCTTCACCTCGGCGTCCTTGCCGCCCGCAGCGGCGGCGTCCACGACGCAGTGGCCGAGGTGCTCCTCGAGCAGGCCGAGCCCGACCGACTGCAGGGCCTTGGTGATCGCGGAGATCTGGGTGAGGATGTCGATGCAGTACTTCTCGTCCTCGACCATTCGCTGCAGGCCCCGGGCCTGGCCCTCGATGCGCCTGAGCCGCTGCAGGTACTCGTCCTTGCGGTGGATGTAGCCATGGTGCTGGTGCGTCGTCTCGGTCATCTGCGATTCGTCTCCGCTGCTCCTCCCCGGGGGTGGCCCGGGGTCCTTTCGGCATACCCGGTACCAGTATGCGTCCTGGTGGCGCCACAGCACGCACCATTGACGCCGATACGCTAGGGGGGTATCGTATTTTCAGGACGGCGGCCCGTCGGACGAGCACTGGAGGTGGTCATGTCGACCCAGCACCCGGGGTACATCAGCGGGAAGGACGACGTCCTGCGACGCCTCCGCCGCATCGAGGGACAGGCCCGAGGGCTGCAGCGCCTCGTGACCGAGGACACGTACTGCATCGACATCCTCACCCAGGTCTCGGCGATGACCTCCGCGCTCCAGTCGGTGGCGCTCGGACTGCTCGACGACCACCTCAACCACTGCGTCGTGGACGCAGCCGCCGCCGGCCGCCCCGAGGCCGACGCGAAGCTCAGGGAAGCCTCGGCGGCGATCGCCCGCCTCGTCCGTTCCTGACCGCCGACACCACATCGAGAGGACATCCGCCATGAGCACCATCCAGACCTACACCGTGACCGGCATGACCTGCGGCCACTGCGTCGCCTCCGTCACCGAGGAGGTCGAGGCGATCCCGGGCGTCGAGCACGTCGACGTCGTCCTCGAGACCGGGGCCCTCACCGTCACCAGCGCAGAGCCGGTGGGCGACGCCGCGGTCAAGGAGGCCGTCGAAGAGGCCGGATACGCGCTCGCATGAGCGTCACCACGAAGCTGGTGGGCTTCCTCGTCGCGCTGCTTGCCGTCTTCGGAGGAGCGGTCGGTGCGGGAAAGCTGGTCGGCCCCGTCGGTCCGCCGCCCGCGGCCGGCGACCACGCCGTAATGGCCGGCATGGAAGGTGCTGACGCCGACGCCGCCGCGATCCCGAAGGGGCTGATGGTGTCGCAGGACGGCTACACCTTCCGCCTGGCCCGCACGTCGGCGTCGGCGGGTTCCGCCGTTCCGGTGTCGTTCACGATCCTCGGGCCGAACGGGCGGCCGGTGACCCAGTACGACGTCGAGCACGAGAAGCAGCTCCACCTCATCGCCGTACGTCGCGACTTCACCGGGTTCCAGCACGTCCACCCGGTGATGGCCGCGGACGGCACGTGGACGACCGCGCTCGACCTCACGGCCGGACAGTGGCGGCTCTTCGCGGACTTCAAGGCCACCGGCGCCAAGGCGGGACTCACCCTCGGCAACGACCTGGCCGTAGCTGGCGCCTACCAGCCGGCCGCCCCCGCTCCCGACTCCCGTACCGCCACCGTCGACGGGTACACCGTCACGCTGGACGGCGACCTCGCCGCAGGGGCGTCGGCCAAGCTGACGCTGACGGTGACGCGCAACGGTAAGCCGGTCACCGACCTCGAGCCCTATCTCGGCGCCTACGGGCACCTGGTGAGCCTCCGGTCCGGGGACCTCGCCTACCTGCACGTGCACCCCGAAGGAGCTCCCGGCGACGGCGTGACCCGGCCCGGTCCCGGTGTGGTCTTCTTCGCCGAGGTCCCGAGCCCCGGCCGATACCACCTGTACCTCGACTTCAAGCACGGGGGCGTGGTGCGGACCGCCGCGTTCACCGTCACCGTCACCGGCTCCGCGCCGGGCTCGTCGACGGGCTCCTCCGAGGAGTCGCACGACGCCGAGTCCGGTGCCGGGCACACCGGCGCACACTGATCCCAGAGACAGAGGAGAACGACATGAGCTCCACCACCCGTCCGTCGGGCCTGCCGGTCTCGACCAGCCAGGTCGAGCTCCAGATCAGTGGGATGACGTGCGCCTCGTGCGCCAACCGCATCGAGCGCAAGCTGAACAAGATGGACGGCGTCAGCGCCACGGTCAACTACGCCACCGAGCAGGCCAAGATCGTCTTCCCCGAGGGGCTGGACCCCGAGGAGCTCATCCGGACGGTGGAGCAGGCCGGGTACGGCGCTGCCCTCCCCCGACCAGCGCAGTCGGACGCCGAGCCCGCTGACCACGCTGCCGACGACCCCACCCGGTCGCTGCGCCAGCGCCTCATCGGTTCGGCAGTGCTGACCGTCCCCGTCATCGCGCTCGCGATGGTGCCGGCCTGGCAGTTCACCAACTGGCAGTGGCTCTCCCTCACCCTCGCGGCGCCCGTCGTCGTGTGGGGGGCCTGGCCGTTCCACCGGGCGGCGTGGCTCAACCTGCGCCACGGGACGTCGACGATGGACACCCTGGTGTCGCTCGGCACGCTGGCCGCGCTCGGGTGGTCGCTCTACGCCCTGTTCTGGGGCACCGCCGGCACGCCGGGAATGCGGCACGCGTTCGAGCTGACGGTGGCCCGGACCGACGGTTCGGGCAACATCTACCTCGAGGCCGCGGCCGGGGTCACCACGTTCATCCTGACCGGCCGGTACTTCGAGGCGCGCTCCAAGCGCCGCGCCGGCGCCGCGCTTCGGGCCCTGCTCGAGCTGGGCGCCAAGGACGTCGCGGTCCTGCGCGACGGCCCGGGCGGACCCGTCGAGAGCCGGGTCCCCGTCGAGCAGCTGGCCGTGGGCATGCGCTTCGTGGTCCGGCCCGGTGAGAAGATCGCCACCGACGGCGTCGTCGAGGAGGGCAGCTCGGCGGTGGACGCCTCGATGCTGACCGGCGAGTCGGTGCCGGTCGAGGTCGGGCCCGGCGCCGCCGTCGTCGGTGCCACGGTCAACGCCGGCGGTCGCCTCGTGGTCCGGGCCACCCGGGTCGGGTCCGACACCCAGTTCGCGCAGATGGCGCGGCTGGTCGAGGACGCCCAGAACGGCAAGGCCGAGGTCCAGCGGCTGGCCGACCGGGTGTCCGGCATCTTCGTCCCGGTCGTCATCATGCTCGCCGCGGCCACGCTCGGGTTCTGGGTCGGGACCGGTGGTGGCCTGGCGTCCTCGGTCACCGCCGCGGTCGCGGTCCTCATCATCGCCTGCCCCTGCGCGCTCGGTCTGGCGACGCCGACGGCCCTCATGGTCGGCACCGGGCGAGGGGCCCAGCTCGGCATCCTCATCAAGGGCCCCGAGGTGCTCGAGTCGACGCGCAAGATCGACACCATCGTCCTCGACAAGACCGGTACCGTGACCTCCGGCCAGATGACCCTCGTCGACGTGGTCGCCGCCGACGGTCAGGACGTCGACGAGGTGCTCCGGCTGGCCGGTGCGCTCGAGGATGCCTCCGAGCACCCCATCGCCAGGGCCGTCGCCAACGCGGCGCGGGCCAAGGGCGGGTCGCTGTCCCGCGTCGAGGACTTCGCCAACGTCGAGGGCCTCGGCGTCCAGGGCGTCGTGCACGACGGCGACCGCAGCCATGCCGTCCTCGTGGGCCGGCCTCGGCTGCTCGAGGACTGGAACCAGACGCTGCCCGTCGAGCTGGAGCGGGCCTTCGCCCAGGCCCAGGCGAGCGGGGCGACCGCCATCGCCGTCGGCTGGGACGGGCAGGCCCGGGGGGTGCTCGTGGTGGCCGATGCGATCAAGCCGACGTCAGCGGAGGCGATCGCCCAGCTCCGCCGGCTCGGGCTGACGCCCGTCCTGCTGACCGGCGACAACGAGGCCACGGCACGGACCGTGGCCCGCGCGGTCGGCATCGACGTCTCGGACGACACGGTGATCGCCAACGTGCTGCCCGCCGACAAGGTGGACGTGGTCAAGCGCCTCCAGTCCGAGGGCCGGGTCGTGGCGATGGTCGGCGACGGCGTCAACGACGCCGCGGCACTGGCCCAGGCCGACCTCGGGCTGTCCATGGGCACCGGCACCGACGTCGCGATCGAGGCGAGCGACCTCACGCTGGTCCGTGGCGACCTGCGGGTGGCCGCCGACGCGATCCGCCTGTCGCGGCGCACCCTCGCGACCATCAAGGGCAACCTGTTCTGGGCGTTCGCCTACAACGTGGCGGCGCTGCCCCTGGCGGCCTCCGGGCTGCTCAACCCGATGCTGGCCGGCGCCGCGATGGCGTTCTCGTCCGTGTTCGTCGTCAGCAACAGCCTCCGACTGCGCCGCTTTCGACCGTTGACCGACCACACGATCGAGCCGGCGCAGGCGCGAGAGCAGGCCGCTGAGCCGGTCGCCGCGTGATGCGGTCCAGCAGCCTCGGTGGCCGCCCGGCTCCCGGAGGCCGAGGCAACGGTGCTCAGCCGGCCGACCCGGTCGGGTCAGCCACCTGAAGCCGTGAGGGTCTGGTCGCCCGGTTCGTGGTCCCCGAGGTCCCCGAGGCCGTCCAGGTCGTCGAGCAGAGCGCCGGGCCGCAGCCGATCGGTGAGCTGGCCGAGACGCTCGTGGGCGTTGAGCGAGACCACGGCGACCAGTCGGCTCCCGCGGCCCAGCGCCACCAGTGCCTGCCCGGACCCGACCGAGCCCCAGACCACCCGACTGCGGTCAGCGACCTGAGGGAAGCCGACGGAACGGATCCGCGCCCCGTGGATCGTGGTGCCGAACGTCGGCAGCTGGGTCAGGGGACGCCCGGAGCCGGGGCCGGCGAGCAGGTTGGCGGCCGCCAGCGCAGCCTGGTCGCGGGTGCTGGCCCAGTGCTCGACGCGGAGCGACTCGCCGTCGAGCAGGGCGTGCGGGACCGTCACGACGTCGCCCGCCCCGACCACCCGGTCGTCGCCGACGGCGTGCAGCGTGGGGCGGCAGGCCAAGCCCGCCGAGACCGACAGGCCGCTGCCGCGGAGCCACTCCACGTTCGGGGCCGTGCCGGTCGCCATGACGACGACATCCGCAGGCAGCCGGAGGCCGTCGTCGAGGACCACACCGGCCACCACCCCGGCCCGGATCTCCAGGCGGCGCGTCCGAGTGCCGAGACGGACCCGGACCCCGGCCGTTCGGTGGAGCCGGAGGAGGTGCTCGGCGATGGGCAGACCCACCGCGCGGCGGGTGGGCACGTCGGACGGGTCCACGAGCGTCGTGTCGTGACCGTCGGCGACTGCAGCCGCTGCGACCTCGGCGCCGATCAGGCCACCGCCGACCACGACCACCCGCTGTGGGCCGGACTCGAGGGTGGCCCGCAGGGCGCCGGCGTCGTCGACCGTGCGCAGCACGAACGCGTTCCGCACGTTCGCAACCGCGTCGACGTCCCGGGGCCGGGCCCCGGACGCGATGACGAGGCCGTCGAAGGGGATCCGCGCGCGGTCCTCCACGACCACGTGCCGCCCGGCCAGGTCCAGCCCCGTCGCGGCCTCCCCGAGGCGCCACGTCGTGTCGGCCGGCGGGCCGTCGATGTCGAGGCCCGGTCGGTGCAGGCCTCCGGTGAGGAACGCCTTCGACAGGGGGTAGCGGTCGTAGGGCCGGTGCCGCTCGGCCCCCACGACCGTGAGCTGACCGTCGTACCCGAGGTCGCGCAGGGCCGTCGCGGCGCAGTGTCCGGCCAGGGACGCGCCGACGATGACGATCCTCTTCATCGGTCAGCTCACCACTGGACGAGCTCGCACCCGGTGTGGTCGGTGGGCTCGACCTGAACGGTCGCGTGCGTGATCTGGTGGTCGTTGCGGAGCAGGTCTCGCGCCCGGTCGAGCACCGCGTGCATGTCCGCGCCCGGCACGACCTTCAGGTGCACGCTCATGGCGTCCATCGCAGAGGTGATC
>NZ_JBPGXG010000177.1:0-7979 GCF_056755255.1 Monashia sp. HAY1-5C
ACGCGGTGATGAGGAGCACCCCCACCCAGATCTGTCCACGCGGGAAGAACGCGAGGGCTCCCACGCAGACCCCGACCGTTCCGACGATCGTGACGACGTCCGGGCTGATGCCGAGCCGGAGGAAGAGGTGGGCGATCGGACCGAGGACCTTGGTCAGCGACGCGCGCAGGAGTCTGTTGAGCATGGTGGTGACAGCGTACTGACCGCCGCTCAGCCCTCGGGCCAGGCGGCGACGAGGCGCGCGCGCGTCTCCTCGAGCAGCACGGGCAGGGCCTTGGTCTGGGCCACGATCGGCAGGAAGTTCGAGTCGCCGCTCCACCGCGGCACGACGTGCTGGTGCAGGTGCGCCGCGACCCCGGCCCCGGCCACCGCACCCTGGTTCATGCCGAGGTTGAACCCGTGCGGGCCCGACGCGGCCTCGAGCGCGCGCACGGCCTGCTTGGTCAGCGCCGTGAACTCGTGCGTCTCCTCGTCGGTGAGGTCGACGTAGAGGGAGACGTGCCGGTACGGGCAGACGAGGACGTGGCCGGGGTTGTAGGGAAAGAGGTTCATGACGACGTAGCAGCTCCGGCCGCGGTGCACGACGAGGCCCTCGGCGTCGGGCTTGCCCGGCGCCGCGCAGAAGGGGCAGTCGGTGCCGGCCTCGTCGGTCGGCCGGTCGCCCAGGATGTAGGCCATCCGGTGCGGGGTCCACAGCCGTTCGAAGCCGTCGTCGACGCGGGCGAAGTCCTCGGCCGGCTCGGGCGCGCTCCCCTGCTCCGTCATGGATGTCGATCCTAGGACTGCGGGGTTGCCGGACGTCAGCGGCCCTGCGGTCTCACACACCGCAGGGCCTGCGACCATTGAATCGTCTCGGTCGGGCAGGCAGAAATCGACACGCCTCGTCCGGTCCGATGCCGGACGGACGCCGGTTCGAGCGCAGGACCGACGCAGATCAGCCCCGCGGGTGTGAGAGCCGCGGGGCCGAGGTGCGAACAGTCTCGGCCACGAGCCGGAGCCGCGCAAGGAGTCGAGGCGACCAGGTCCGGCTGTGCGCGGGCCCGGCGCGCGACGGCGCCGGACCCGCGAGCGGTCGACGTCAGCCGAGCGTGACGGCGTAGACCTCGAAGCGGTCGTCGCCCGGCAGCGTGACCGACTGCAGCTGCCTGCTCGGGTCGGCGGCCACCGTCGCGCCGAAGAGCTGCACCGGCGGCCCGTCGACGCCTGAGCCCCCCTTGATCCGGTGGTCCATCGCGATGGCGACCTGGTTGCCGTTGTGCCCACTGCCGGCAGCCCAGTCGGTGAGGGAGATGGGCACCGACTGCACCGTGCCGTCGGTGTAGGCGAGGCGCAGAGCGGTCGAGACGTCGCCGTTGTGCGTCGCCCCGACGACGTGGACCGCGCTCCGGCTCGCCGCGGGCACGAGGATCGTCTGTCCCCGGGCCTCGACGAAGTTCGGCGTCGTGCCCGAGGTCACCGGCGCGGCGTACGTGACGCCGTTCCAGTCCCACGTGGCACCCGTCGGCAGCAGGGCGGCGTCGTAGCTCCAGCCGCTGCCGTCGAAGTTGCCCTCGCTCGGCGCGGACACCGTCGCCGTGCCGTCGTGGTTGCGGGCCTGCCCGAGGTCGACGGCGCAGCCGGCGGCACCGGGCACGCACTCGAGAGCCTCCTGCAGCTGCACCGTGACGACCTTCGTCACCGGGTCGACGCCCGGCGCCGAGGCGGTGACCCGGACCTCGTGGGTCCCGACGCCGAGGCCGGCGGGCAGCGTCACCGTCACGGGCACCGACGCGCTGGCCGGGACGCCGTCGCTGTGCAGCACGGCGGCAGCGTCACCGCTGCCGCCGACCGCGGCCGACCAGCCCTGGGGCGTCGCGACGTCGACGTGCACGGGCAGGCTCTTGGGCGCCTGTCCGACGAGGTCGACCGAGAGGCGGGCCTGCCGGGCGCCGGTGGGCACGACGACCGGGTTCGGGCGCGCCGTCATCGACAGCGACAGGCGCGGGTCGCGTCCGGCCCGCACGGCCGAGGGCGGCACGTCCGCGGGCGTGGTGCCCCACCGGCTCGGCGTCGTGCCGACCGTGTGGGCGATGGTGCCGCCGCGGCGCAGGGCGTCCCAGCCGACCCAGCTCTTCGTGCTCTTCGTCCCGTTGACCGTGAGGGTCTGGACGTAGCGGTCGGCGTCGGAGACGCCGGGCGCCGTGATGGTGAGGCGGCCGCCCTGACCGGTACCCACCGTCGCCGGAGAGGCGACGTCGATGTCGACGCGCTCGAACTGCGGCGAGCTGACGACGAAGTAGTCGGCCCCGCTCATCGTCGGGTAGAGCCCCCAGGACGAGAAGACGTACCAGGCGCTCATCGTGCCGAGGTCGTCGTTGCCGGTCATGCCGTCGGCCCCGTCGGTGAAGAGCGTGAACGCGGCACGGGCCACGGTTGCGATCTTCGCCGGCTGCTGGACCCACGCGTAGAGGTACGGCGCGAGCAGGTCGGGCTCGTTGTTCGGGTTGTACGTCGGCTTGCTGTAGTAGGCGTACGTCGCCTCGATCCAGTCGGTGCGCGCGGTGCCGGCCGGGTCGGTGAGCAGCTTGTCGTAGGCGAAGAAGTCGTCGAGGCGCTTCTCCGTGGCTGCGCGTCCGCCCATCAGCTCCACCAGGCCGGCGGGGTCCTGCGGGGCCAGCCACTGGTACTGGTAGGAGCCGCCTTCGTGGAAGGCGTGCGAGGCCTCGACCGGGTCGTACGGGTCGAGCCAGGTGCCGTCGCTCATCCGCGGGCGGAAGGTCTGCGTGCCGGCGTCCCAGAGGTTCTTGTACCAGCCGCTGCGCTCGGTGAGCATCGACGCGTCCGCCGCGTGCCCGAGGGCCTTGGCCATGATGGCGAGCGACGCGTCGGCCGCGGCGTACTCCATGGTGGCCGACGCCGGGTGGGCGCAGTCGTTGTCGCCACCGTGCGACACGCAGTCGGTGCCGACGCGGAGGCCGAACGGGATGTAGCCGAGCTTCTCGTACCAGTGCTGCCCGGAGCGTCCGTTGTACTGGCTGTCGGCCGGCGGCCGCTCGGTCGCGTTCTGCCTGAGCAGGGCGTACGCCTGCTCCTCGTACCCGGCGAGAAAGCCCTTGCTCCAGCCCTCGACGAGGAACGGCGTCACCGGGTCACCGGTCATGATGTTCGTCTCGCTGTTGACGAGGGCCCAGCGCGGCAGCCAGCCACCCTCGCGGCCGATGGCCAGCAGCGACAGGTAGGAGTCACGGGCGACGTCAGGCGCGAGCACCTCGAGCAGCTGGTTCTGTGGCCGGTAGGTGTCCCACAGTGAGAAGTTCTGGCGAGGGGTGTAGCCGTCGGCGACGTGCGTCCTGCCGTCCCAGCCGTGGTACGTCCCATCTACGTCGGAGGCCAGGTTCGGGTGCATGAGCGAGTGGTAGAGCGCCGTGTAGTAGGCCGTGCGCCGTTCGTCGGATCCGCCTGTGACCCGGGCGTGCTCGAGCTGCTGCTCCCACCGCTGGGTGAGGGCGGCGCGCGTCGCGTCGAAGTCGAACCCGTCGCCGGTCTCCTTCGAGAGGTTGGCGCGGGCGCCCTCGGGGCCGGTGTAGCTGAGGCCCACCTTCATCGTCACCGACGTCGTGCCGGTCGGGAAGGTGACCGCGGCGCCGTTGCCGCCGCCCGTGGTGGACGTGTCGCGGCGACCGTTCGTCAGCGTCGAGCCGCTCCACGTGCCGAACGACGAGAACGGCCGGTCGAACTCGGCGCGGAACCACACCGTGTGCTCGTCCTTGCCGGCGCAGAAGTTGCCGTCGTGGATGCGGCCCTCGACGACGCGGTCGCCCACGACGTGCACCTCGGAGTCGAAGACGCGCATGTTGGCCTTGCCGGTGTTGAGCAGCACGTTGGCGGCCTTGCCGGATGGGAAGGTGAACCGCTGCCAGCCGGTCCTGTCGGTCGCCGTCAGCTCGGCCTGCACGCCATAGGTCGGCAGCCCGACGCGGTAGTAGCCGGGGCTCGCCTCCTCGTCGGCGTGGGAGTACGCGGACGCGTAGCGCGCGGCGTCGACGGTCGTGATCGCGCCTGTCGTGGGCATGACGGGCAGCTCGCCGACGACCGGGCACCCGACGCCGGACAGGTGCGTCTGGCTGAAGCCGTAGATCGACGTCTGCGAGTAGTCGTAGCCGCCCTCTCCCCCGGTGTCCGGGCTGACCTGGACCATGCCGAACGGCGCACTGGCGCCGGGGAACGTGTTCCCGTTGTCCTGCGTGCCGATGAACGGGTTGACGGACCCGACGAGGGTCTGGCCGGCCGCCGCAGCTGCCGCCGCCGTCGGCGGTGCGCCCGAGGGCAGCACCGGTCCGAGGACCATGGCGGCGAGGACGACGGTGCCGAGCGATCTGAGCACGATGCGCATGAGAGCGTTCCTTCACGGGGCGACGGCGGTGTCTCGCCCGAGACTCGTGTCGTGCGTCCCGTGTGGCAACCCGTGACCACTGCCCTGTCCGAAGTCGACACGACATCGGACAGGACAGTGGTCCGCGGCTCAGCGCATCCCGTCGCGGTCAGACCTGCGCGCGGCTCTCGATCGCGGCCAGCACCTCGGCGATCGCGTCGTCCACCGGCACCCCGTTCTTCTGGGACCCGTCGCGGTAGCGGAAGGACACGGCTCCTGCGGCCCGGTCCTCCTCGCCGGCGATGAGCGTGAAGGGGACCTTCGACTTGCTCGCGTTGCGGATCTTCTTGGGGAAGCGGTCGTCGCTGGCGTCGAGCTCGACGCGGACTCCCTTGCGGCGCATGCGGTCCAGTACCTCGCCGAGGTAGTCGGCGTAGTCCTCGGCCACCGGTACGCCGAGCACCTGCACGGGCGCGAGCCACACGGGGAACGCACCGGCGTAGTGCTCGACGAGGACGCCGAGGAACCGCTCGATCGAGCCGAACTTGGCCGAGTGGATCATCACCGGCTGCTGGCGCGACCCGTCGGCCGCCTGGTACTCGAGGCCGAAGCGCGCCGGTTGGTTGAAGTCGTACTGGATCGTCGACATCTGCCAGGTGCGGCCGATGGCGTCGCGGGCCTGCACGGAGATCTTCGGGCCGTAGAACGCGGCACCGCCCGGGTCGGCCACGAGCTCGAGCCCGGACTCGGTGGCCACCCTCTCGAGGACGGCCGTCGCCTCCTCCCACTGCTCGTCGCTGCCGATGAACTTGGCCGACTTCTCGCCCTCGGTGTCGCGGGTCGACAGCTCGAGGTAGAAGTCGTCGAGGCCGAAGTCGCGGAAGAGTCCCAGGCAGAAGTCGAGGAGGTGCTTGATCTCCGCTGGTGCCTGCTCGGGCGTGACGTACGAGTGGGAGTCGTCCTGGGTCAGGCCGCGGACGCGGGTCAGGCCGTGCACGACCCCCGACTTCTCGTAGCGGTAGACGCCCCCGAACTCGAACAGGCGCAGCGGCAGCTCGCGGTAGGACCGGCCGCGTGACTTGAAGATGAGGTTGTGCATGGGACAGCTCATGGCCTTGAGCTGGTACTTCGCGCCCTCGAGCTCCATCGGCGGGAACATCGTGTCGGCGTAGTAGGGCAGGTGCCCCGAGGTGTGGAAGAGCCCGTCCTTGGAGATGTGCGGCGTGCCGACGTAGGCGAAGCCCTCCTCGACGTGCCGGCGCCGCACGTAGTCCTCCATCTCGCGCTTGATGACGCCGCCCTTCGGGTGGAACACGACGAGACCGGACCCGAGCTCGTCCGGGAAGGAGAAGAGGTCCATCTCGGCACCGATGCGGCGGTGGTCCCGGCGCTCGGCCTCGGCGAGCCGGTCGAGGTAGGCCTTGAGATCGTCCTTGGTCGGCCAGGCCGTGCCGTAGATGCGCTGCAGCTGCGGGTTCTTCTCCGACCCGCGCCAGTACGCGGCCGCGGAGCGCATCAGCTTGAAGGCGTTGCCGATGACCTTGGTGCTGGGCAGGTGCGGGCCGCGACAGAGGTCGCCCCAGGCGCGGGTGCCGTCCCGACGGATGTTGTCGTAGATCGTCAGCTCGCCGCCCCCGACCTCGACGCCGGCGCCCTCGGCCGCGTCCTCGGCGTTGCCGCCCTTGAGCCCGACCAGCTCGCACTTGTACGGCTCGTCCGCGAGCTCCTCGAGGGCGTCGGCGTCGGTGACGACCCGGCGTGCGAAGGTCTGGCCCTCGTTGATGATCTTCTGCATGACCTTCTCGAGGGCCTTGAGGTCATCGGGATGGAACGGGGTGTCGACGTCGAAGTCGTAGTAGAACCCGTCGCGGATGGGCGGGCCGATGCCGAGCTTGGCGTCGGCCCGGACCTGCTGCACGGCCTGCGCCAGCACGTGGGCGGTGGAGTGGCGCAGCACGGCGAGCCCGTCCTCGCTGTCGACCGGGACCGGCTCGACGACGTCGCCGTCGGCGAGCACGTGGAAGAGGTCGCGCAGCTGGCCGTTGACGCGGGCGACGACGACGGAGCGGTCGCCCTCGAAGAGGTCACCCGCCGTCGTCTGCTCCGCGACCGTTCGCTCGCTCCCGGCGACGGTGACGGTGATCTGTGCAGACACGGTGCGTGCTCCTTCTCGTGCGCGATCCGACCGTCGCCGGCCGGATCGCCTCGTGTTCCCTGGGTGGACGCCGTTTGGGTCACGGCGCGATCAAGGGTATCGATGACCCATGCGGACCAGCGACACGGTTCTCGACAGGCCCCGGCCCCACGACCGTGGGTCCGCCCCAGCGCGCCGGCGGTGGCCACGTCCGGCCCGTCGGGCCCTCGCGCTCACGGTCGTCGCCACGACGACGCTGGCGGCCGGATGCGGCGCCCCGCCGCCGGCCAGCGGCCCGGGCCCGCTCCGTCCGGCATCGTCGTCCGACCCGGCACCGAGCTCTTCGCCCGCCACGTCCCGCCCGACGGCATCGGACTCCGGTCCGGGGGTCGCCTCCCACCAGCTGCCGCGGGGCGGGCGCACCCTGTTCCCGACCTACCGCCTCGTCGGCTACGTCGGACATCCGGGGGCCCCCGCCCTCGGACGTCTCGGCATCGGCGACCTCGACGCCCGGGCGCAGGAGGCGGCGTCCGTCGCCGACCGGTTCGCGGCAGGTCGCCGGGCCCTGCCCGTCCTCGAGCTCATCAGCACGATGGTGTCTGCCGACCCCGGGGCCGACGACCTCTACCGCACCCGGACGTCCGACGCCGTCATCGCCCGGTACCTCGCGGCGGCCCGCAAGGTGCGCGGCATCCTGCTCCTCGGCATCCAGCCCGGCCGCGCCGACTTCCTCGACGAGGTGCGGCACTACGCGCGGTGGCTCGCCGAGCCCGACGTCGGGGTCGCGCTCGACCCCGAGTGGGCGATGGGTCCGCGCGAGGTGCCGATGCGCACCTTCGGCCACACGACGGGCCGTGAGATCGACGCCGTCGCCGCCTACCTGTCGCAGGTGGTCACCGCGCACGACCTTCCGGACAAGGCGCTCGTCTTCCACCAGCTCGCGCCCCGGATCGTCCGGTCGGAGAACGACATCCGGGCTCACCGGGGCGTCGCCGTCGTCAAGTCGGTCGACGGCATCGGCGACCCGGACCTCAAGCGGGGCACGTACCGAGAGCTCACGGCTCGGTTGCCGCGCACCGTCCACGCCGGGTTCAAGCTCTTCTACGACGAGGACCGCAGGTCCGGACCGCTGATGACCGCGAAGCAGGTCCTCGCGCTGCGGCCGCAGCCGGAGTACGTCCTGTACGAGTGAGGTCGCGCCGCCCCGGCCGCCACCACGCCTCACCAGGTGTTGCGCACCACCGCGTGATCGACGTCGCCGGTGGCCGACTCCAGCACCGAGAGCGTCGAGTCGTCCTCGAACGCCGTGCGCAGCCGGACCGTCGAGGGCAGGCGCACGGGCTTGCGGAACCACACGCTGCTCGTCAGCCCCGACCGCGGAAGCCTGGGCCCGAGGGAGGCCAGCGTCCTGGCGTACGAGTACATCCCGTGCGCGATCGCGGTCGGGAAACCGAGCGGCCTGGCCATGAGCGCGTGCACGTGGATCGGGTTCCA
>NZ_JBPGXG010000178.1:0-7773 GCF_056755255.1 Monashia sp. HAY1-5C
TCCGTCGTCGGCAGCGTCAGATGTGTATAAGAGACAGGCCGAGGACAGGAACGCGATGCGGAGGGTCTCCATCGTCGCGCGGCGGTGCCGGTCGCTGACCTCGCGCACCGTCTCGACCTGGCGCCGCGCGCGACCGTAGGACACGAGCGTCGGCAGGCCACGGACGACGTCGAGGAAGTGGCCCGCGAGCGCGGCCAGTGCCGCCCAGCGCCGCTCGGTCGTGTCGGCGGTGGCGCGGCCGATGAGCGCGGCGAACAGCGGCAGCAGCGGCAGCGTCAGCGCGACGACGAGCGCGCTCGGCCAGTCGACGACGACGAGGGTGCCGAGGGCGACGACCGGAACGAACGCGGCGGTGACGAGCGTCGGCAGGTACCTCGACGCGTACGGCTCGACCGCGCTCGTGCCCGCGGTGGCGAGCGCCACGGCACGGCCGGGCTCGGGCGCCGTGTCGGCGTCGACCCGGCCCCAGTGGCGCAGCAGCGCGGAGCGCAGCGCCGACGACGCCGCCACGCCGGCCCACGCCGCGACGGCCTCGTTGCCGGCGGCGAGCCCGGCGCGCACGAGGAACAGCGCGCCGAGCCAGGTCAGCGGGCCGACGAGCCCGGACCCGTCGACGACGCCGACGACGACGGCCGACAGGGCGAAGGCGGTGGCGATCGTCGCGACGCCGCTCGCGACGCCCAAGGCGCCGAGGGCGAGGGCGGGCCTCCGGGCGGCGGGGACCACCCGGAGCAGCCGTGGGTCGAAGGGTCTCACGTCGTCGGCCCCTCAGGTACCGCTGGGAACGAGCGGAGCGTCCTCGGGAATGTGCTTGGTGGTCAAGCGCTTCCGGAACACCCAGTACGTCCAGCCTTGGTAGAGCAGGACGATCGGCGTGAAGACGAGCGCGACGATCGTCATGACCTTGAGCGTGTAGTCGGTGCTCGACGCGTTGTCGACGGTCAGGTTGAACGCCGGGTCGGTCGTCGAGGGCATGACGTTCGGGAACAGCACGAGGAAGTACGTCGCGACCGCCATGGCGATCGTCGTCGCCGTTCCGACGAACGCCCACCCCTCGCGTCCGGCGCGGTTGGCCGCCAGCGCGCCGAGCAGCGCCACCGCCGCCACGACCGTCGTGGCCCACGAGGCGACCTTGCCGTCGGTCACACCCAGCCACAGCAGCAGCACGACCGCCGCCCCCGCGGCGACACCACCGACCCGCTGGGCGATGACGCGTGCCTCGTGGCGGATCTGCCCGTCGGTCTTCAGCGCCACGAAGATCGCGCCGTGGGTGAGGAACAGCGCCACGAAGACGATCCCGCCGAGCAGACCCATCGGGTTGAGCAGGGTGAGGACGGTGCCGGTGAACTCCTTGTGCGCGTCGATCGGTACGCCGCGCACGATGTTCGTCAGCGCGACGCCCCACAGGAGGGCGGGCACGAGCGAGCCCCAGAAGATCGCCTGGTCCCAGCGTGCCTTCCACCGGGCGTCGTCACGCTTGTGCCGGTACTCGAACCCGAGGTTGCGCACGATGAGCGCGACGAGGATGACGAGCAGCGGCAGGTAGAAGCCGCTGAAGAGCGTGGCGTACCAGTGCGGGAAGGCCGCGAACGTCGCGCCACCGGCGGTCAGCACCCAGACCTCGTTGCCGTCCCACACCGGCCCGATGGTGTTGAGCAGGACGCGCCGGCGCTTCTGCGCGTCGGTCGCGTCGGACGCGTACCGCCGACCCCCCAGCACCGGTAGGAGCATGCCGACGCCGAAGTCGAAGCCCTCGAGGACGAGGTAGCCGGTCCAGAGGATGCCGAGGACGATGAACCAGAAGGTTGCGAGGTCCATGGGTGGTCACGCGCCTTTCAGTAGGCGAAGACGAGGGGTGCGTCCTCGTCCCGCTCGCTCGGGTCCGGAGGCTGCTCGAACGGCTCGGCACCTTTTCGGACGTAGTGGAGGAAGAGCTTGACCTCGACGACGGCCAGCGCTCCGTACAGGAGGGTGAAGACGACCATCGAGGTGAGGACCTCGCCGACGGACACACCCGGCGACACGCCGTGGGCGGTCGTCATGAGGCCGAAGACGACCCACGGCTGGCGACCGACCTCGGTGAAGATCCAGCCGAAGCTGTTCGCGAACACCGGCAGGAGCGGTGCCGCGATGCCCAGCCACACGAGCCAGCGCTGGGTCGGGGTGCGGCCCCTGCGGGTCAGCCACAGGACGGCGAGGGCGATGAGGGCCGTGGCGACGCCGAGCCCGATCATGAGACGGAACGTCCAGTACGTGGTCGGGATGTTGGGCGCATAGGCGGTGGACGCGTCGGCGACGAGCGGGTCGCCGGAGGCCCCGTACCGCTGGGCGTACTCGGCCTTGAGGTCGTTGATGCCCTGGACGGCACCGTCGAACGAGCCGGTGGCCAGGAAGCTGAGCAGGCCGGGAACCTCGATGACGGCGTTGGCGTGCGAGCCGTCGAGGGAGCCGACCGACAGCACCGAGAAGGGCGCGCCCTGACCGGCCGGGACCGAGTCGTAGAGCGCCTCCGCGGCGGCCATCTTCATCGGCTGGACCTCGGTCATGATCTTGCCCTGGACGTCACCGGACAGGGCGACGCCCGCCGCCGCGACGAGGCAGAACACGGCGGCCAGACGCGTCGCGCGCCGGTACATCCCGGCGTCCGAGCCGCCGGCCCCGGCCACCGCGGCCACCGTGGCCACTGCGGCCACACCGGCGGCCCGGCGTGCCTCGCGTCGCATCAGCCACAGCGAGACGCCCATGACGACACCGGCGCCGGTCATGTAGGCGGACAGCACGACGTGCGGGAAGGTGACGAGCTGCACCTTGTTCGTCAGGACCGCGAAGAAGTCGGTCAGCTCGGCGCGCCCGCTCTGGGGGTTGAACCGGAAGCCGACCGGGTGCTGCATGAACGAGTTGGCGGCGAGGATGAAGTACGCCGACAGCACGGTGCCGACGTGGACGACCCACATCGTCGCGGCGTGGAGCTTCTCGGGGAGGCGACCGCGGCCGAAGATCCACAGGCCGAGGAAGGTCGACTCGAGGAAGAAGGCGAGGAGCGCCTCGATGGCCAGCGGGGCACCGAAGATGTCACCGACGAAGCGTGAGTAGTCGCTCCAGTTCATCCCGAACTGGAACTCCTGCACGATGCCCGTGACGAGCCCGAGCGCGAAGTTGATGAGGAAGAGCTTGCCGAAGAAGGAGGCGAGCCGCATCCACTGCTCGTCGCGGGTGCGGACCCACAGCGTGTTGAAGACGGCGACGACGAGGGACATGCCGATGGTGATCGGCACGAAGAGGAAGTGGTAGACGGTGGTGATGGCGAACTGCCACCTGGCCAGGTCTGTGGCATCCATGGAGGCTCCCGACACGGAGAGACTGGCGAACTACATGACGTAGTAGAGGATACGACACCCTGTAGTACTACAGCACGTCGGGGAGGTGTTCGGCGTGTGAGGCGCGCCACGCCCGGCCGCACCGGCGAGGATGGGCCGCGTGGATGCACGCACGGTGACGGTGGACGGTTCCGGCGGTGGCGGACTCGTGCGCGTCGACCTCGACGCGGCCGCCCCGCCCTTCGAGCAGGTGCGCGTCGGCCTCGCCGACCTCATCGCGAGCGGGCGGCTCCTGCCCGGCGACCGCCTGCCCACCGTGCGTGGGCTGGCCACCGAGCTCGGCGTCGCCGCCGGCACCGTCGCCCGCGCCGTCAAGCAGCTCGAGGCCGCGGGTCTCGTCGTCACCGGTCGACGCGCCGGCACGACCGTCGCCACCGGGGCGCACGCCGGCGAGGTCGCCCTGGAGGCGCTCGCCGCACGGTTCGTCGCGGGCGTGCGCGACGCCGGGTTCGGCGAGGCGGACGCGCTCGACGCGGTGCGCCGTGCCTTCCGGCCCCCGGCCTCAGGCTGACCCGACGCCGGACTCCGTGGGCGTCAGCCTCGCCACGGCGATGGTGCGGCCCGCCTTCGTCTCGTAGTCGGCGAAGAACGGGTGGGTGGCGACGATGACGTCGTTCCACGCCGCGTCTCGCGAGGCGCCACGCAGCACCTCCACGGCGACCTCGTGGCGCTCGCGGCCCACCTCGATCGTCGCCGACGTGGCCGCACGCAGGTTGCGGATCCACTGCGGCTCGGCGTGCTGCCCGCCGGCGGAGGCCGCCAGGTAGTAGGCGCCGTCGCGGAGCACGTACCCGACGGGCACCGTGTGCGGCACGCCGGTCCTGCGGCCCGCCACGGTGAGCAGCAGGACGCGGCTGCCGCCCTTGGCCGTACCGCCGAGCCGGCCCCCGGTGCGCCGGTACACCCAGACGGCGACGGTGCTGCCGACCTTCCACAGACGCTGGCCGATCGATGCCATCGGGACCTCGCTCGCTCGCCGGCGTCCGGGCCGACCCGGACGTCCTCGCCTGAGTGAAGCACCGGTCAGGCCCTTCTCGGGACCGAATCGCGCGGAGGCCGACCCGTCGGCGGGGCGGTGGCAGCAGGCGCGTCAGGCCCTGGGACGCTCGTCGACGATCCGGCGGGCCTTGCCGATCGACCGCTCGATCGACCCCGGCGCGCGGACCTCGACGCGGCACGTCACCCCGACGTGCGTCTTGACCGCGTGCTCGAGGCGGCGCGCGACCTCGCGGGTCGCGTCCTCCGACAGGCGCTCGAGGGGCTCGACGAGAACCGTCAGCTCGACCATCCGGCCCGGCTGGCTCAGGACGCACTGGAAGTACGGCGAGAGCCCCGGCTCGGCGAGGACGTGCTCCTCGATCTGGGTCGGGAACACGTTGACCCCACGGATGATCATCATGTCGTCGGTGCGACCGGTCACCTTGGCCATGCGCCGCATCGAGGGCACGGCGGTGCCCGGGAGCAGCCGGGTCAGGTCGCGGGTCTGGTAGCGCAGCACCGGCATCGCCTCCTTGGTCAGCGACGTGAGGACGAGCTCGCCGAGCTCACCGTCGGGCAGCACCTCCTCGGTGACCGGGTCGATGACCTCGGGGTAGAAGTGGTCCTCCCACACGTGCAGGCCGTCCTTCGTCGTGGCCGCCTCCTGCGCCACGCCCGGCCCCATGACCTCCGACAGGCCGTAGATGTCGACGGCGTCCATGCCGGTGCGTCGCTCGATCTCCTGGCGCATCGACTCGGTCCACGGCTCGGCGCCGAAGATGCCGACCTGCAGGCTCGTCGCGGACGGGTCGAGACCGGCGCGTTCCATCTCGTCGAGGAGGGACAGGAAGTAGCTCGGCGTCACCATGATGACCCGCGGGCCGAAGTCCTGGATGAGCTGGACCTGTCGCTCGGTCATGCCGCCGCTGACCGGCACGACGGTGGCCCCGAGCCGCTCGACGCCGTAGTGCGCGCCGAGGCCGCCCGTGAACAGCCCGTAGCCGTACGCGACGTGGACGACGTCGCCCGGGTGGCCGCCCGCCAGCCGGATCGAGCGGGCCATGAGGTCGGCCCACGTGTCGACGTCGCGCCGCGTGTAGCCGACGACGGTCGGGCGGCCGGTCGTGCCCGAGCTGGCGTGGATGCGGACGACGTGCTCGCGCGGCACCGCGAACATCCCGAACGGGTAGTTGGCGCGCAGGTCCGCCTTGGTCGTGAACGGCAGGTGCCGCAGGTCCGCCAGCCCTCGCACGTCATCCGGGTGAACGTCCTTGTCCTCCAACGCCTTCCGGTAGTGCGAGACGTTGTCGTACACCCGCCGCACCGTCGCCTGCAGGCGCTCGAGCTGGAGCGTGCGCAGCTCGTCGACCGACAGCGTCGGGATCTCGTGGTCCGGCAGGGCGGGCCGAGGCCCCGGTGACTCCGTCGTCATGCCGCCCATTGTCACCCACCCCCGAACCGCAACACACCGAGCAGCTGCCAACCCGTCACGGGTACTCCGTGCGGAGCGGGCAGCTGCTCGGTGTGTTGCGGGGTGACGTGGCGTCCGGGTTGGGCGGACGCGCCGCGGCCGGGTCGGTGACGCGTCAGGCGCCGGCGTCGTCGTGGGAGTCGGCGCGCATCCGCTTGAGGAAGGTGCGGGTGCGATCGTGCTGCGGGTTGCCGATGACGTCCTTGGGCGCCCCCTCCTCGACGACGACACCGCCGTCCATGAACACGACGTGGTCGGCGACGTCCCGGGCGAAGCCCATCTCGTGCGTCACGACGATCATCGTCATGCCGTCGCGGGCGAGCTCGCGCATGACCCGGAGCACGTCGCCGACCAGCTCGGGGTCGAGGGCCGAGGTGGGCTCGTCGAAGAGCATGAGCTTCGGCTCCATGGCGAGCGCCCGCGCGATCGCGACGCGCTGCTGCTGGCCGCCCGACAGCTGCGCCGGGTAGGACCCGGCCTTGTCGGCCAGGCCCACCTGCTCGAGCAGCTGCTGGGCCCGCCCGCGCGCCGCCTTCTTGCCGACGCCCTTGACCTGGACCGGGGCCTCGATGACGTTCTCGAGGGCCGTCATGTGCGGGAAGAGGTTGAAGCGCTGGAACACCATGCCGATCTCGCGGCGCTGCGCGGCCACCTGCTTGTCGGTCAGGTGGTGCAGGTGGCCGTTCTCCTCGCGGAAGCCCACGAGGTCGCCGTCGACCCAGATGCGGCCGCCGTCGATCTGCTCGAGCTGGTTGATGCAGCGCAGGAACGTCGTCTTGCCCGACCCCGACGGGCCGAGGAGGCAGACGACCTCGCCGCGGTGGACGTCGAGGTCGATGCCCTTGAGCACCTCGTTGCCGTGGAAGCTCTTCAGGACGTTGAGCGCCCGGACGAGCGGCTGCTCCTCGTCGGTGCCCGGACGCCGCCGCCCCGGCCCGCTCGACGCGTCGGTGGTCGTGGTCGTGTCTGGCATCAGGCGCCTCCTGCCCCGGCCGGTCGCGCGAACCGCCTGTTGCTCGGTGCGCCGAAGCCGCGCCCGAAACGTCGCTCGAGGAAGTACTGGCCGACCATGAGCACCGACCCGACGACGAGGTACCACGCGGTGACTGCCACGAACGCCGGCATGATGAGCAGCGTCCGGTTGCCGATCGCGCTCGTCTGGTAGAAGAGCTCGGTGATGACCGGGATCGCCGACAGCAGCGAGGTGTCCTTGACCATCGCGATGGTCTCGTTGCCGGTCGGCGGCACGATGACGCGCATCGCCTGGGGCAGGACGATCCGCCGCATCGCCTGGCCTCGGCTCATGCCGAGCGCGGCCGCCGCCTCGTTCTGGCCCTGGTCGACCGACAGGATCCCGGCGCGGGCGATCTCGGCCATGTAGGCGGCCTCGGACAGGCCCAGGCCGATGATGCCGGCGAGGAGCGTGCTCGAGAACTGGTTGACGTTGAGCGTGAAGAACGTGAAGCTGCGGTCCAGGCCCATGAGCGAGGCGAGCTGCTGGCCGAACGGCACCCCGAAGTCGATGTGGCTGTAGAGGTAGCCGAGGCCGCTGCCGATCATCGCGAGGAGCACGAGACGCGGGATGCCGCGGAAGAACCACGTGTAGACGAACGAGACGCCGCGCAGCACCGGGTTGGGCGACAGGCGCAGGATCGCGACGAGGACGCCGCCGACCACACCGATGACCATCGCGCCGACGGTGCCGATGATCGTGCCCTTCCAGAGCCCCTCGAGGACGGGCGACTGGTTCATGATCTCGAGCGCCTTGGGGAAGTTCCAGCGGTCGTTGGTCAGGAACGAGCTGATGAGCATCGCGAGGAGCACGAGGATGACGACGAGCGCCACCCACCGGCCGGGGTGGGGCACCGGCCGCGCGTCGATGATGCCGGGGCGGTCCCCGGCCGCGGGTGCTGTCTCTTATACACATCTGACGCTGCCGACGACGGA
>NZ_JBPGXG010000179.1:0-7741 GCF_056755255.1 Monashia sp. HAY1-5C
CCCCCCCCCCCCCAAACAAAAAACCCCCTCCTAGATGTAGCTCCGTCTCGTGGGCTCGGAGATGTGTATAAGAGACAGCTCGACGACCGGTCCGCCGGCGTCCGTGAGGTCGCCGCCGACCTGCTCGACGGGCTGCCGGGTTCGGCGCGAGCCCGACGGATGGCCGACCGGCTCCGTCCGCTCGTGCGCACGACGGGGCTGCTGCGTCGCGGCCTCGAGGTCACCCTGCCCGACGAGCCGGACGCAGCCGGTCGGCGCGACGGGCTCGGCAAGCCGCCGCCGCGCCGGTCCGCCCGCGGGTGGTGGCTCGAGCGGATCATCGCCGGTGCGCCGCTCGGGGTGTGGGCCGAGGCCACCGGTGCCGACGCCGTCACGACGGTCGCCCGCCTGTCCGACGCGCAGGCGACCGACGCCCTCGAGGGGATACGCCGCGCGGTGCGGTCCCGCCGGGACCCCGACTGGGCGGCCGCGCTCCTGCAGCGGGGCTGGGACCCGAGCATCGTGCCCGCGCTGCCACGCGACCTGCGGGAGCGCGCCGTGCTCGCCCGCGTCGACGAGGTGATCGCCCGACCATCCCACGCCGCCACCGTGGTCGCGGCGCTCGAGGCCCCGTGGTCGCCCGGCTTCAGCGTCGCGCTGACCTCCCGGCTGCGTGCCTCGACCTCCGGCCCGGCGGTCGTCGCCCTGTCGATGCCCTACCTCGTGACAGGCCTGCATCCCGCGGCGCTGGAGGCCCTCGAGCAGTGGCTCCGGTCGCTCGGTGACGGCGACCGTGCCCTCGCCACCCACCTGCGCAACCTCCTCCAGCTCCACTCCGTCAAGCGATCGATCAGCGAGGCGTTCCGATGACCGACACCACCGAGCCGACCACCGAGCCGACCACGACCCCCGAGGTGCTCCGAGCCCACGCGGAGGACGCCTACGCGTCCGAGCTCGCGGCCCTCGCCGCGGTCGACGACCGGCCGCGGCCGCCGAGCTGGCGGCTGTCGCCGTGGGCCGTGACGACGTACCTGCTCGGCGGCACGCTCGCGGACGGCACCGAGATCACGCCGAAGTACCTCGGGTCGCGGCGGCTCATGGAGGTCGCGGTCGCCTCGCTCGCCACCGACCGGGCGCTGCTGCTGCTCGGCGTCCCCGGCACCGCCAAGACGTGGGTCGGCGAGCACCTGGCAGCCGCGGTCAGCGGGGCCTCGACGCTCGTCGTGCAGGGCACGGCGGGGACCCCGGAGGAGTCGCTCCGGTACGGCTGGAACTACGCGCGCCTCCTGGCCGAGGGTCCGACGCGTGGTGCGCTCGTGCCGAGCCCGGTGATGCGCGCCATGGAGACCGGCGCCCTCGTGCGCATCGAGGAGCTGACCCGCATCCCGGCCGACGTGCAGGACTCCCTCATCACCATCCTGTCCGAGAAGACGCTGCCCGTGCCCGAGCTCGACTCCGAGGTGCAGGCCCGCCCCGGCTTCAACGTCATCGCGACCGCCAACAACCGCGACAAGGGCGTGAACGAGCTCTCCTCGGCGCTCAAACGACGCTTCAACACCGTCGTCCTGCCGCTGCCGGACACCCTCGAGCAGGAGGTCGAGATCGTCCGCACCCGCGTCGCGTCGCTCGGCCGCAGCCTGCAGCTGCCGGCCGAGCTCGAGTCGCTGGCCGAGATCGAGCGCGTCGTCCAGGTGTTCCGGGAGCTCCGGTCCGGCGTCACGGCCGACCAGCGCACCACCGTCAAGTCGCCGTCCGCGACGCTCTCGACGGCCGAGGCCATCTCGGTCATGACGAACGGGGTCGCCCTCGCGGCGCACTTCGGTGACGGCGTCGTGCGGGCCGACGACGTCGCGGCCGGGCTCGTCGGCGCGGTCGTCAAGGACCCGGTCCAGGACCGCATCGTCTGGCAGGAGTACCTCGAGACCGTCGTCAAGGACCGTCGCGAGTGGACCGACCTCTACCGCGCGTGCCGCGAGCTGGGCTGACGGGCTCGGCATGACCGTCGAGGTGCTCGGCATCCGCCACCACGGGCCCGGCTCGGCCCGGTCGGTGGCGCGCGCCCTCGACGAACTCGACCCCGACTCCGTCGTCGTCGAGGGACCGCCCGAGCTCGACGCCCTGCTGCCCCTCGCCGCCGACCCCGACCTCGTGCCACCGGTCGCCGGCCTCGTCTACGCCGTCGACAACCCGCGTCGGGCGGCGTTCTACCCGTTCGCGGTCTTCTCCCCGGAGTGGGTGGCGCTCCAGTGGGCGCTGGCGCGCGGCGTCCCCGTCCGGTTCGCCGACCTGCCCGCGGCGCACTTCCTGGCCCCGGGGGTGGGGGACGCCGCAGAGGCCACCGAGGGCGACCGCGACGCCGACGATGCCGGCGCCGACGACGGCGGCGCCTGGGAGGGGCCGGCCCAGGGCGTCGTGCGCGAACGCGTCGACCCGCTCTCGACGCTGGCCCGCGCCGCCGGGCACGACGACCCGGAGCGCTGGTGGGAGGACGCCGTCGAGCACCGCCGCACGTCCTCGCTCGAGCACTTCCGGTTCCTGCGCGAGGCGATGCGCGACGTCCGCGGCGGCACGACCGTCGGCGACGACGCGCGGCGGGAAGCCTTCATGCGCAAGGTGATCCGTGCGGAGGTCAAGGCCGGCCGCGAACGCGTCGCCGTCGTGTGCGGCGCCTTCCACGCCCCGGTGCTCGACCCCGACACGTTCCCCCCGGCGGGGCGCGACAACGCCCTCCTCGCGAAGCTGCCCAGGGTCAAGGTCGCCGCGACCTGGGCGCCGTGGACCGCCGCGCGCCTCGCGTACGCGAGCGGCTACGGCGCGGGCGTCCGCTCACCCGGCTGGTACCAGCACCTGTTCGTCACGCCCGAGGACGAGGTCGTGCCCTCGTGGTTCGTCCGCGTGGCGCGGGCGCTGCGCGAGGAGGACCTCGACACCTCGACGGCCGCCGTCGTGGAGGCCACCCGGCTGGCCGACGCGCTCGCCGCGGTGCGAGGCCGCCCGTCGGTGGGCCTCGCCGAGCTGACCGACTCGGCTCGCGCTGTGCTCACCGACGGGTCGGACCTGCCGCTGCGGCTCGTCGACCGGCGCATCGTCGTCGGCGAGCTGCTCGGTCGGGTGCCCGACTCGACCCCGAGGGTGCCCCTCGCGTCCGACCTGGCCCGACAGCAGAGGTCCTTGCGGCTCAAGCCCTCCGCCTCGGCGACGACCGTGCAGCTGGACCTGCGGCGCGAGGCGCAGCTGGCTCGCTCGGTGCTCCTGCACCGGCTGCGGCTGCTCGGGGTCCCGTGGGGCGAGCAGGTCGACGCCGGCCGGTCCACGGGCACCTTCAAGGAGGCGTGGCAGCTGGAGTGGGACCCCGAGCTCGCCGTGTCGGTCGTCGAGGCGAGCCTCTGGGGCAACACGGTGCAGAGCGCCGCCGAGGCCAAGGTCGCCGACGAGGCCGGCAGTACCGACGACCTCGGCCGCCTCGGGGCCCTCGTCGAGCAGTGCCTCCTCGCCGAGCTGCCCGGCGCGCTGCGGGCCGTCGTCGCGGCCCTGGCCGACCGCACCGCCCGCCAGCACGACACCCGGGCCCTCCTCGACACCGTCGAGCCGCTGGCCCGCACGTGCCGCTACGGCGACGTGCGCGGCGTCGACGTCGGCGAGGTCGAGCACGTGCTGCGCACCGTCGTGGTCCGGGCCTCGGTCGGCCTGCGGTCGGCGTGCGCGTCGCTCGACGACGACGCGGCCGCCGCGATGCGCGCCGCGGTCGAGGCCGCCGACCGCGGCGTCGCGCTCCTCGACCTGCCGGACCTGCGCGAGCCGTGGCAGCGGGCCCTGGCCGCGGTCGCCGCCGACGAGAGCATCCACGGGGCCGTGGGCGGACGCGCCAACCGCCTCCTGCTCGACGCCGGACAGCTGGCGCGCGACGAGGCCGCCGGCCGGCTGAGCCGACGGCTGTCGACCGGCGCGAGCGCACCGGCGACCGCCGCCTGGGTCGACGGGTTCCTCACGGGGGAGGCGCTGCTCCTCGTCACCGACGACACGCTCCTCGCCCTCATCGACGACTGGCTCGCCGGCGTGCCCGACGCCGTCTTCGAGGACCTGCTGCCCCTCGTCCGACGGACGTTCTCGCGGTACGAGCAGGCCGAACGCCGGCTCATCGGCCGGCACCTGACCGCGCTCGGCACGGGCGGCCGCGCCGACGCGGAGGACGCCCCGGCATCCGTCGACCTCGAGCGTGCGGCGCCGGCCGTCGCCACCGTCGCCCGCCTGCTCGGGCTCGACACCGTGGGAGGCCCGCGATGAGCGACGACCCGACACCGGAGGCCGGCGCTCCGGCGACCGGCAGCGTCACCCCGACGCGTCGCGACCGGCTGACCCGCTGGCGTCTCGTCCTCGGTGGCGAGGAGGCCGACGGCATCGGCGACGCGGCGTCGCTCGACGCGGACGACGTCAAGCGCGACGAGGCGCTGCGCGAGCTGTACGACGGGCAGCGCAAGGGCGGGCTCGGCGCGTCCGCGCCCCGGGTGGCGCGGTGGCTCGGCGACATCCGGGGCTACTTCCCGTCGTCGGTCGTGCAGGTCATGCAGGCCGACGCGATGGACCGGCTCGGCCTGACCCAGCTGCTCCTCGAGCCGGAGCTCATGGAGGCCGTCCAGCCCGACGTCAACCTCGTCTCGACGCTCGTCGGCCTGGGTCGCGTCATCCCCGAGCGGTCCCGCGCCACCGCCCGGGGCGTCGTGCGCACCGTCACCGACCAGCTCGAGGAGCGGCTGCGGCAGCGGACCGTCGAGGCCGTCACCGGGGCGCTGAACCGCGCGGCCCGCACCCGCCGCCCGCGGCACTCCGACATCGACTGGAACCGCACCATCGCGGCCAACCTGCGGCACTACCAGCCCGACCTGCGGACCGTCGTGCCCGAGCGGCTCGTCGGGTACGCGCGCCGGGCCCACCGCGTCGAGCGCCAGGTCATCCTCTGCATCGACCAGTCCGGGTCGATGGCCGAGTCGGTCGTGTACGCGAGCGTCTTCGGGGCGGTGCTCGCCTCGCTGCGGTCGGTCGAGACGAGGCTCGTCGTCTTCGACACCCAGGTCGTCGACCTCACCGACGAGCTCGACGACCCCGTCGACGTCCTCTTCGGCGTGCAGCTCGGTGGCGGCACCGACATCAACCGGGCCCTGGCGTACTGCGAGTCGCTCATCGAGCAGCCCGCCGACACGATCCTCGTGCTCATCAGCGACCTCTACGAGGGCGGCATCGCCGAGGAGATGGTGCGGCGGGCGTCCTCGGTCGTCGCCTCCGGTGCGACGATGGTCGCCCTGCTCGCGCTCAGCGACTCGGGCAGCCCGAGCTACGACGCGGAGCACGCGGCCGCGCTGGCGGCCGTCGGCGTCCCGGCGTTCGCGTGCACCCCCGACCGCTTCCCCGACCTCATGGCGACCGCGATCGAGAAGCGCGACATCACGGCATGGGCCGCCGCCAACGACATCGTCACCACCCACGAGCCCGACCCGCCCGTCTGAGCCCGCCCACGGGCGTCGGACGCCGAGTCAGGCGCCGGGAAGGGCGGCCACGGCCTCGATCTCGACGAGCTGGTCGGCGTAGCCGAGCACGGTGACGCCGTGCAGGGTGCTCGGCACCTCGTGCTCGCCGAACGCGTCGTGGACGACCGTCCAGGCGGTGACGAGGTCCTCGCGCACAGTCGTCGCCACGAGGACACGCGTGTAGACGACGTCGACGAGACGGGCGCCGGACTCGGCGAGGGCGGTGACGAGGTTGGCGATGCACTGCCGTGCCTGGGCCGCGATGTCGCCGGGCGCCACCGTGGCCCCGTCGGCGTCGAGGGGACAGGCCCCTGCCGTGAAGACGAGGCGGGCGGGCCCGTGCGTCGTCGACGCGTACGCGTACGGCGCGGTGTCGGTGAGCGCGGTCGACCGGACGAGCCGGACGACGCTGTCGGGTGCCGTCATGGCTCCGACGGTAGCGGCCTCGCGCGGACGAACCGGACCCGACGGCCCGGGGCCTCGGCAGCCGGTCCCGTCGTTCCGGACGACGACCATCACCGGCCCGCGGAGGCCCGGGCACGTTCGGCCCCACGACGCATCGGGTGATCGTGGTCGTCATCCGTGACGCCGTCCGTCGACGCCATCGCCACGAGAAGCTACTGAGGCACGGGTGCTGGGACCGTCGTCAGGTCGACGGCGCCGCGTCGCGCGCGACCTCATCGCTGTGGAGAAGTCTGGGCCGCCGCTTCGAACACTTGGACGATTGGGGCATGGCGACGGCGGAGGCGATCGAGGCGGACTGGGACCTCGTCGCGGCCCTCGCCGCCGACCTCCACGACGCGCACGGGCGCCTCGTCCGGCTCGTCGAGCACGCCCTGACCGAGGGGTCCTGGCAGGCCTCCGGCATCCGCTCGCCCGAGCACTGGCTCATGGTGCGGGCGGGCCTCTCGCGCGGCCAGGCGCGGGCGATCGTGCTGGTCGCGCGCCGGGCCGGCGAGCTGCCACTGACCTCGGCTGCCCTGCACGACGGTCGGCTCTCGCTCGACCAGGCGGCCGTGGTGGCGCGGCACACCCCGCCCGAGTTCGACGCGACGGTCGCGGAGTTCGCCACGCACGCGACGGTCACCCAGCTGCACCGCACCGTCAGCCGCTACGACTTCACGCTCGAGCCGGAGACGTTCGACGCCGAGGGCGAGATCCAGCCCTCCGAGCAGGCCGAGTCTCGTCGGCCACTCGTCGCGCCGCCGTCGCTGTCCATGGGCACCGATGAAGAGGGCCGGTTCCGGCTGCGCTACGACGCCCCACCGGAGATCGGGGCCCTCGTCGAGGCAGCGCTGCGCGAGGCCCGCGACCATCTCTTCCACACCGCCGGGTCGAGCGAGGACAGCACTCCGGCTCTCCTCGTCGACGAGGCCGCCGGTGGACATCCCGGCGTCACGTGGGCCGACGCGCTCACCCTCATGGCCGAGCGGTCACTGGCAGGTGGCGCGACGCCGGGGCGACGCTCGCGCTACCGCGTCCACGTCTTCCTCGACACCGACGGGGGTTGGCTCACCGGCACGCCGCGCCTGCCCCGAGGCATCGTGGACGGGCTCACGTGCGACGGCAACCTGACGCCGGTGTGGACGACCGAGGGCCGCCCCGTCAACGTCGGGCGCAGTCGGCGGGTGGTGCCCCACCGCACCAAGGTCCTCGTCGACGACCGTGACCGCGGCTGCCGTTTTCCGGGCTGCGGCGCGACCGCGTCCGTCGAGGTCCACCACCTGGTCCACTGGCGCGACGGCGGTGCCACCGACCTGGCGAACCTCCTGTCGCTGTGCCCCTTCCACCACGACGCGCACCACCGCGGCGAGTTCACCGTCGTGGGCGACCCTGCTGCCCCTGAGGGCCTGGAGTTCACGACGCGGCTCGGGCGCCCCATCGGCCCGATGCGCCGCACCGTCCATACCGGGAGCCTGGCCGAGCCGACCGGTTCAGGTGGTCAGGTTCGTCGGTCCCTCTCGACCGGGCCGCCGGTCCGACCCGGTGCGCGACCGGTCGCCGGTGCACCGCCGGGCCGGCCTCGCCCGCGGCTCGGTCGCCGCTACGCCGCGCCCACGGGCGGCGTCCTGCACCTCGGCCTCGTCGACTTCACCCCGCCGCGCCGTCACCCTCTGCGTACCTAGGACCCACCGCCGCGCCGTCACCCTCTGCGGACCTAGGTGTACTGACCCGACAGGTTGGTTAAGCGGGTGATGGGTGGCTTGTTCCCGCAGGCGGTGTGGGGTCGGTGGTGGTTG
>NZ_JBPGXG010000180.1:0-7580 GCF_056755255.1 Monashia sp. HAY1-5C
GGGGTACGACAACGCGTCCCGCGGAAGGCTCCGCTGGCTGTCCACGTGCGGGCCCCCCTCCGCTGGGCGACAAGAGTCGGTGGAGCGCCGCCCCCACGGCACAGGGAAAACGTAAAAGCAATTCCGCATCGCCGGATGATTTCGGCGTTCAACTATGCAAACGCCGAAGAGGCGGTCGAGCCGCGTTCAAATGTGCAAACGCTCGGCTGCTCTCGAGTGGCGCGTTCAAATGTGCAAACGATCCGGACAGCCCGGACGTCGACGCCCCGGAGCTCGACATCTGCATCAGCAGGGCGCGTGGCGCAGCGCCGGGCTGCGCCCTCAGGCGGCCAGGAACAGCCCCGCGGCGGTCGGCGGCACCACCAGCAGGGGCCCGCACCGGAGCACCCAACAACAGCTCCCGCTGGCCCTTCGACGCCGATCATCAGTAGCGAAACACGTTGTCCGAGAATGACATCCGCCGCAAGACGACTGGTGGAGGGTCACCCTCGGGAGGCCAGCCCCAAGATGTGGTGGCAGTCGAGCACCTCGCCTCGAGCTACCGACGGGAGTTCCCCGGAAGCGGCCTCAGCCTGGTCAGGAGAGACCGGTTGCGAGGCCTCCTCCGGCCCCGGCGGCCGCAGCCCTCGAGGGCTGTGGCCAGCGTACGAAACCTTCGGTCACTGACCGATCTTCACAATTCGGACAAATGGACATGCTCGCGAACCAGCGGCATTTCCCGACCCTTTCCCATTCGGCAGACGCAGCTCTTCCACGGCCCTTAACGTGACCACGTCGACTCGCGGGGGCGAATCCGTCGACTTCATACGGGAGGGAACCGACTCATGCCTGCACGTAGGCTCTTGGCTGCTTCTGCTGCCAGCATCACGCTCCTGGCCACCGGGGCCAGCGTTGCCGCCTATGCGGCCACTCTCACGTCAGCAAGCTTCGGCGGAGCTGGCACCTCTACCGTCAACGGCACCGTGTATGCCAAGCCGGGCGCCGCAGTCAGGCTGACCGTGAACGCGGACAGCGCCACCAAGTGCGTGGACGTCTCGGGGGCCTTCACCGGACGCATAGTCTCGGGCGCCTCTCCTTTCCTGTTCGACTTCACCGTTCCGACGGGGGCAACCGGCGCGCAGGTCGTCACCATCAAGGCCGGCAGCAACAACAACTCCCAGGGCTGCAGCGGCGGCGTCGACACCAGTTCCGCGAGTGTGGTAGCCGACGGCACCGGCCCAACGGTGACCGCGGCCCTCAGCTCCTCTTCGCCTGCGAACGGCGCTGGTTGGTACCGGACCAACGTCGGCATCGCCTGGTCCGCGGACGACCCGGCGGGGCTTGGCAGCGGCCCGACCCCCGCCACGGACAGCGTGACGGCTGACGGCACGGTGACGAAGACCGCGACGGCGACCGACAAGCTCGGGAACATCGGTAACGGCTCCGTACAGGTGAAGCTGGACAAGACGGCCCCGACCATCGTCGGAGCTCGCACGCCTGCCGCGAATGCCAACGGCTGGAACAACACCGACGTCACGGTGTCCTTCACGCCGAGCGACGCCACGTCCGGCGTGAAGTCCTCGAGCGCACCGACGACGCTCAGCACCAGCGCGGCGAACCAGTCGGTCACAGGCACCGTCACCGACAACGCCGACAACGCGGCGAGCGCGACCGTGAGCGGCATCAACATCGACAAGGTGGCTCCGACGCTCTCCGGTGCGCCGACCACGAGCCCGAACGCCGCCGGCTGGTACCGCGGCGACGTCACCGTCGCGTGGACCGCCACCGACGGCCTCTCCGGCACGACCAACCCGGCCAACAGCCTGGTGACCGGTGAGGGCGCCGCTCTCACCGCCAGCGCGACGGCCACCGACAAGGCCGGCAACTCGACCAACGCGGAGAGCGCGCCGGTCAAGATCGACCGCACCGCGCCCAACACCACCGTCACCGCACCTCCGGCGTGGAACAAGAGCGACGTCACGCTGACCTTGGTCCCCAACGACGGGCTGTCCGGCGTCGACAAGACTTTCTACCAGCTCGACGGCGGCTCCCAGATCGCCGGCACGAGCGTGCCGGTGACCGCCGAGGGCAACCACACCCTGAAGTTCTGGAGCACCGACCTCGCCGGCAACACTGAGGCGGCACACACGGTCAGCTTCGGCATCGACAAGACCTCGCCGACGATCGGTCACACCCAGAGCCCGGCCGCGAACGCCGACGGCTGGAACAACGCCAACGTGACCGTCACCTTCACCTGCTCGGACGCACTCTCCGGTGTCGCGAGCTGCACCGGCCCGCAGACCGTCTCGACCGAGGGCAAGGCCCAGGCCGTGACGGGCACCGTCACGGACAGCGCGGGCAACAGCGCGACCGACCCGGCTGCGGTGAGCATCGACAAGACGAAGCCGGTCATCACCGTCGACGCCCTGCCGGCGCCGAACGCCAACGGCTGGTACGGCGACGACGTCACCGCCACCTACACCGCCTCCGACGCCCTGTCCGGCATCAAGACCCAGGACACCGCGCACACCTTCGGTGAGGGCGCCGCCCAGACCGACACCGCGACCGCCACGGACACCGCGGGCAACAGCGCCTCGGTCACAACGTCGGCCGTCAACGTCGACAAGACCGCCCCAACCATCACGGGCAAGGTCCTCGGCACCCCGAACGGCAACGGCTGGTTCACCGGCGACGTGACGGTCCACTGGACCTGCGCCGACAACCTGTCCGGCGTCGTCGCCTGCCCGGCCGACTCCGTCGTCAAGGGCGAGGGCAGCGCCCTCTCCGCCTCGGCCAGCGTCAGCGACAAGGCCGGCCACACCGCGTCGGCGACGGTCGACGGCATCAAGGTCGACCGCACCGCACCGGGCACCACGGCCACCGGAGTGCCGGACGGCTGGGTCAACGCCCCGGTCACCGTCGGCCTGACGGCCAACGACAACCTGTCCGACGTCGACAGCACCTACTACGCCGTCGACGGCGCCTCCACCCCGACCAAGGGCAACACCGTCACGGTCGGCGCCGAGGGCATCCACACCGTCAGCTACTACTCGGTGGACAACGCCGGCAACAAGGAGAGCGCCAAGTCCTTCACCGTCAAGGTGGACCTGTCCTCGCCGAGCATCACGCCCAGCCAGGCGCCGGCCCAGAACGCCAACGGCTGGAACAACACCGACGTCTCAGTCAGCTTCGCCTGCGCCGACCAAGCCAACCTCTCCGGCCTGAAGGACTGCACGACGCCGCGGACATTGAGCACCGAGGGCAAGGCGCAGGAGGTCACCGGCACGGCGACCGACAACGCCGGCAACAGCGTGACCGGCACCGCCACGGTCAACATCGACAAGACCGCCCCGACCATCACGGGAGCGCCGGATCGGGCCGCGAACGCCGCCGGCTGGTACTCCGACGACGTCACCGTCTCCTTCGACGGCAAGGACGGCGTCTCCGGCATCGACACCGTCACCGGACCCCAGCACCTCGGTGAGGGCGCAAGCCAGAGCGTCACCGGCACCGCGGTGGACAACGCCGGAAACGCTGGCACGGCGACGGTCTCGGGCATCAACGTCGACAAGACCCCGCCGAACCTGAGCGCCGCTCCGACCACGACCCCAAACGGGAACGGCTGGTACAACACGAACGTCACGCAGACCTGGTCCGCTGACGACGCGCTCTCCGGCCTCGCCGGTGACAAGCCCGCCGACTCGGTCCTGTCGACCGAGGGTGAGGGCCAGACCGCCTCCGCGTCCGTCTCGGACAAGGCCGGCAACACGACCAGCGCCACCAGCGAGCCGGTCAAGATCGACAAGACCGCGCCGAGCACCGACGTCTCAGCCCCCAGCGGCTGGGTCAACAGCAGTGTCGACGTCACCCTGACGCCGCACGACGCGCTCTCCGGTGTCGACGCCACGTACTACGCGGTCGACGGCGGCGCCCAGCAGACCGGCACCACCGTCACCCTCACCAGCGAGGGCGCTCACGGCGTCACCTACTTCTCGGTTGACAAGGCCGGCAACGTGGAGGCGACCCGGGCGGTGACCGTTCAGATCGACAAGAGCAACCCGACCATCTCGCACAAGCTCAGCCCGGCGGCGAACAGCAACGGCTGGAACAACGCTGACGTCACGGTCACCTTCACCTGCGACGACCAGGCGACGCTTTCCGGGATCGCGAGCTGCACCGGGCCCCAGAGCGTCACAGATGAAGTCAAGGCTCTGACGGTGACGGGCACGGCCAAGGACAACGCGGGCAACACCGCGACCGACCCGGCCACGGTGAGCCTGGACAAGACCAAGCCCACCATCACCGGCAGCCGCGCCCCGGCCGCCAACGTCAACGGCTGGAACAACACCGACGTCACCGTCCACTTCGACGGCCAGGACGCCCTGTCCGGCATCGACACCGTCACCGCGGACAAGACCTTCGCTGAGGGCACCAACCAGTCGCTCGAGGGCACCGCGGTCGACGCGGCCGGCAACTCGGCCACCACCACGGTCGGCGGCATCAACGTCGACGAGACCGCGCCGACGCTGAGCGGCAAGCCCACCGCCGCCCCGAACGCCAACGGTTGGTACAAGGGCGACGTCAGGATCGCCTGGACCGCCGGCGACGACCGCTCCGGTGTGGCTTCGGCTCCGGCCGACAGCACCATCACCGGTGAGGGCAGCGGCCTCAAGGACACCGCCACGGTGACCGACAAGGCCGGCAACAGCACCACCGCCGACAGCGCTGCAGTCAACATCGACCGCACGGCCCCGACCACCGGTGCTGACGCACCCGGCGGCTGGAACAACACCGCGGTGACGGTCTCCCTCCACGCCGAAGACGGCCTGTCCGGCGTCGACGCGACCTACTACGCGGTCGACAACGGTGACGCCGTCAAGGGCACCTCGTTCACGATCAACTCCGAGGGTGTCCACACCCTGAAGTACTGGAGCGTGGACCAGGCCGGCAACACCGAGGCGGCACAGACCGCCACGGTGAAGATCGACCTCACGAAGCCGACCGTCGGCCACACCGTCACCCCGGCTCCGAACACCAAGGGCTGGAACAACACCCCGGTCACCGTCGCCTACCAGTGCGACGACAAGCTCTCCGGCGTGGCGACCTGCTCGCCCGACGCGAAGGTGAGCACCGACGGTCAGGACCGGGCCGTTCCCGGCACCGCCGTCGACAACGCCGGCAACACCCAGACGGACGACGCCACGGTGAGCATCGACACCGTCAAGCCGACCATCACCGGTGCGCCGGACCGCGCCGCGAACACCAACAACTGGTACGCCGGGGACGTCAAGGTGAGCTATTCCTGCAAGGACGCGCTCTCCGGAATCGCGGACTGTTCGTCGCCTGACACGCTGGGCGAGGGCAAGGCGCAGACAGCCAAGGGCACCGCAACGGACACCGCCGGCAACTCCGACAACGTCGCCGTGGGCCCGATCAACGTCGACGAGACTGCCCCGACCCTGAATGGGGCGGCGACCACCGGGCCGAACGGGGCGGGCTGGTACAACGGCGACGTCACCGTCAAGTGGACCGCCGCGGACGCCCTCTCGGGCATCGACGGTGCGGCCCCGGCCGACAGCACCATCGTCGGCGAGGGCACCGGGCTCACGACCGGGGCCTCGGTCCGCGACCTGGCCGGCAACGAGACCTCCGCGAAGAGCGCCCCGGTCAAGATCGACCGGACCGCGCCGAGCACCACGGTCTCGGACGTCTCCGACTGGAGCAACAGCTCCGTCACGGTGACCCTCACCGCCGGTGACAACCTGTCCGGTGTTGCGGCGACGCACTACCAGCTGGACAAGGATGCCGTCGGTACCGGCACCAGCATCACCATCGACAGCGAGGGCGTCCACACCCTCCAGGTGTGGAGCGTGGACAACGCCGGCAACGTCGAGGCGCAGAAGAACATCGAGGTGAAGATCGACAAGACGGCACCTGGCATCAGCCACACGCAGGCGCCGGGCGCCAACTCGCGGAGCTGGAACAACAGCGACGTGACCGTCACCTTCACGTGCACCGACAGCGGCTCCGGTATCGCCAGCTGCACCGCGCCCGTCACCAAGGGCGAGGGCGCCGCGCAGAAGGTTCAGGGCACCGCCACGGACAAGGCCGGCAACTCGGCCACCGACGAGACCACGGTCAACGTCGACAAGACCAAGCCCACCGTCACCGGCATCCTGTCGGCCGACGCGAACGGCAAGGGTTGGTTCAACGCGGACGTCACCGCGACGTTCACGTGCGCCGACCAGGACGGCCTCTCAGGCATCCTGTCCTGCCCCGTGGCCAAGACCCTGGGCGAGGGTGCCAACCAGAGCGCCGGTGGTACCGCCACGGACGCAGCTGACAACGCCAGTGACCCGTTCAGCATCACCGGGATCAACGTCGACAAGACCGACCCGACCCTGAGCGGCGCCGCCACCACGGCTCCGAACGGCAACGGCTGGTACAACGGCGACGTCACCGTGAAGTGGACCGCCGGCGACTCCCTCTCCGGGATCGACGACGCCACCCCGGCCAACTCGGTCGTCACCGGTGAGGGCGACAACCTCTCGGTCGGCGCGTCGGTCAGCGATAAGGCGGGCAACACCAAGGGCGCGACGCTGGGCGGTATCAAGATCGACCGGCACGCCCCGAGCACCGACGCCACCGCGCCCAGCGGCTGGCAGAATAGCGACGTCACCGTGAAGCTCAGCGCGACCGACAACCTGTCGGGTGTCGCGAGCACGTACTACGCGGTCGACGGCGGGGCGCCGCAGACCGGCACCTCGGTCAGCGTCACCAGCGAGGGCACCCACAGGGTCTCCTACTGGAGCGTCGACAACGCCGGCAACACCGAGACCGCCGGCACGGTCACCGTCCTGGTGGACAAGACCGCGCCGACGATCACCGGGAAGGCGACGACCAGCCCCAACGCCGCTGGTTGGTACAGCTCGGCGGTCACGGTCCAGTTCGACTGCAAGGACGCGGTCAGCGGCATCGCCAGCTGCCAGCCCGACGCGACGCTCTCGGCTCAGGGTGCGAACAGCGCCACGGGCACGGCCGTCGACAACGCCGGCAACAAGGGCACGACCACCGTCAGCGGGATCAACGTCGACACCGTGGCACCGGTCGTCTCCATCGGCGGTGTGAAGGACGGCGCTGTCTACACCGTCGGCGCGGTCCCGACCGCCACGGCCTCGGCCACCGACGGGACGAGTGGCCTGGCCGCTCCGGCCACGGGCACCAGGACCGGCGGCACGGCCAACGGGGTGGGCACCTTCACCTACACGGCAACGGCAACGGACAGGGCCGGCAACGTCGGCACTGCGTCGGTCACCTACCAGGTGGTCTACGGCTACGGGACGACGCTGTTCCTCCAGCCCGTGAACGACACCGCGCACCAGACCGGCCTGGCCACCAGCGTCTTCAACGCCGGTCAGACCATCCCGATGAAGTTCCAGCTGAAGAACGCCGCGGGGACGGTCATCCAGGCCGGTTCCGCACCGAAGTGGTTCCTGCCGGTCAAGGGCAGTGCCACGACGGCCGCCGTCAACGAGTCGTCCTACACGGCGGCAGAGACGGTGGGCGGCACGTACACCTGGGACGGCACGCAGTACCAGTAC
>NZ_JBPGXG010000181.1:0-7518 GCF_056755255.1 Monashia sp. HAY1-5C
GGCCGTGGTGTGGGCGCCCATGCGGTACGTGAAGGCCTCGATGAGCAGCGGGCCGTTGCCGTTGCGGGCCTCGTCGAGGCAGTGCTGGGTCACGGCGTAGGTGGCGAGGATGTCGTTGCCGTCGACGCGCACACCGGGGAAGCCGAAGCCGCGGGCGCGGTGGAACAGCGGGATCCGCGTCTGCTTGGTGACCGGCTCGGAGATGGCCCACTGGTTGTTCTGGCAGAAGAACACGACCGGGGCGTCGAACGAGGCGGCGTAGACGAAGGCCTCGTTGACATCACCCTGCGACGAGGCGCCGTCGCCGAAGTAGCAGATGACGGCGGTGTCGCGCTCGGGGTCACCGGTGCCGACGTTGCCGTCCATCTTCACGCCCATCGCGTAGCCCGTGGCGTGCAGCGCCTGGGCCCCGATGACGATCGTGTAGAGGTGGAAGTTGTTCTCCTTGGGGTCCCACCCGCCCTGGCTGACGCCGCGGAACAGCTGGAGCGAGCTCTGCGGGTCCATGCCGCGCACGAACCCGACGCCGTGCTCGCGGTAGGTCGGGAAGACGAAGTCGTGCGGCTTGAGCGCCCGACCGGAGCCGACCTGCGCGGCCTCCTGGCCGAGCAGGCTCGGCCACAGGCCGAGCTCGCCCTGGCGCTGGAGCGCATAGCCCTCGGCGTCGAGACGACGGATGAGGACGAGGTCGCGGTAGAAGCTCCGCAGGTCCTCCGGCGTCAGGTCCGCGACGTACTTGTCGTAGTCGGGGTGGGACACGCGCTGACCCTCCGGGGTCAGCAGCTGGATCATGTCCGGGCCGCCGTCGCCGACCGCGGGGGTCGGCTCGTGCAGCTCGGCGACAACCTTGTCGCTCACGTGGGGCTCCTTCGCCGGTGAGACCGGCCTACTCGTTCGGCCCGCGGACGGGGGTCTCCCGCTCGTCGGCTTCTGGGGGCGCAGGGCCGCCGTTCGTGACGACGGACGCCTTCTTGGTCCTCGACCCGGAACTTACCGGAGAGGCCTGCGAATCTCACAATGCGGGACGGCCCGGCCCCACCCCCGGCCGAGCCGTCAGCCCGCCGACGCGACGCGGCGGGGTCGGCGTCGGGCGAGGTACTCGGCGGGCATGCCGGGGCCGACGGCCACCGTGACCTCGTCGACCGCCACCGGCCCGTGCGTCGCGCACGTCGTCGCGACCGTGACGGTGTCGCCGCAGGCGGCGTGCTCGTAGAGGATCGGCGGCTCACCGGGAGCGGCCCAACGGTCACCCCACCGGGTCAGGGCCACGAGCGTCGGGGCGAGGTCGCGGCCCTTGTCGGTGAGGACGTACTCGCGCTGGGCAGCCGACCCGGGGACCTCCCGACGCTCCATCACCCCGGCGTCGACGAAGGCGTCGAGGCGGGACTGCAGGACGTTCGTCGCGATGCCGAGGTTGTGCTGGAAGTCGGTGAAGCGCGTGACGCCCGCGAAGAGCGCGTCGCGGACGATGAGCAGGCTCCACCGTTCGCCGACCACCTCGAGGGCCCGCGCGATGGAGCACACCTGGGAGTCGTAGGTCCGTCCGAGCACGTCGCCAGCCTAGCAAAGTGCTTGCATCATGAAAGTCGCCTGACCTAGGGTTGCTTGCATCACGCAAGTCACAGCGGAAGGGAAGACCCATGGGAACCGACCTCACGATGAGCTTCACGGTCGAGCACACTCCGCAGGAGGTCTTCGACGCCGTCAACGACCTCCGCGGCTGGTGGTCCGGCAGCATCGTCGGCGACCCGGCGACGCTGGGGGCCGAGTGGGTCTACACGGTCCCCGACATCCACTTCTCGAAGTTCCGCACGATCCGGCTCGACCCCGGCGCGGCCGTCGAGTGGCTCGTCCTCGACAGCCTCCTGACCTTCCCCGAGGACAAGGAGGAGTGGACGGGCACGACCGTCCGGTTCGAGATCACGTCCGAGCCGGCGGAGGCGGGTGCGGCCGGCCGCACCCGCCTGACGTTCACGCACGTCGGGTTGCAGGACGGGCACGAGTGCTACGACGTGTGCCGCACGGCATGGAGCCAGTACGTGCTCGGCAGCCTCCGGGACCGCGTGCGCACCGGGGCCGGCGTGCCGGACGCCTTCAGCAACCAGCAGTCCCTGGCGGCAGCCCTGGCCGGCACGGCGGAGGTGCCGGTGGTCCCGTGACCGAGGACGCGAGCGCCGGCGCCGCGAGCGTCAGCGCCGCGAGCCCCACGCCCACGGCGGCGTCGTCAGGAGGCCCTGCCCGACGACGGCCGTCTCGCCGAGGTCCTTGCGCAGCGTGAGGACGTGGGCCGGCGACCCGAGGCCCACCCTGCGCCCGCCGTCGTCGGCGTCACCGTTGTCGCCTTCGTCGGCGCCACCGCCGTGCCCGGCGCCGAGCTCGCGGACGAGGGCCGCCGAGTGCGAGACGACCATGACCTGGGTGCGCTCGGCAGCCCGACGCACGAGCCGGGCCAGGGGCGGGACGAGGTCGGGGTGCAAGGACGTCTCGGGCTCGTTGAGGACGAGCAGGGGTGGCGGGTCGACCGTGAGGAGGGCGGCGACGAGGAGCAGGTAGCGCAGGGTGCCGTCGGACAGCTCGGCCACGCCCAGCGGGCGCAGCATGCCGGGCTGGTGCAGCGCGAGGTCGAACCGGCCGCCGTCGACCGTGACGTCGAGGACCGCGCCGTCGAAGGCGTCGGCGACGGCGCGGTCGAGCTCGCTGCGGCCGTCCTCGCGGATCGTCTGCAGGGCCGCGGCGAGGTCGCTGCCGTCGTCGGCGAGCACCGGCGTGCGGGTGCCCACCTGCGACCGGCGAGCGGGTGCGTCGGCATCCGCCCGGAAGCCGTCGTAGAAGCGCCAGCCCCGGACGAGGCGCCGGACCCTGAGCAGCTCGGGCGCCCGCTCGGGGTCGGCGAGCTCGGTGAGCATGCTCTCCCACGGGCGCAGTGAGCGGGTCAGCTCGGTCCAGCCGCGTCGGCCACGCGCTCCCCCACCACCGGTGCCGGCCCCGAGCCCCTGACGGCCGACGGGGTCGGACTCCCACTCGTCGTCGGACCCGCCGCCCCACTCGTCGCCCCAGTCGTCGTCGGCGGGCCCGGTGGCGCGGGTCTCGACGACGCCCCAGCGGCGTCGCACCAGCACAGACCCCGGCCGCATCACCGGCCCGGCCCACACGACCTCGCGCTTGATCTCCGGGTCGCGCAGGAACGCCGAGGGGGTTCCGGCGTCGGCCCCGGACGCCTGCTGCGGCAGGCCGAGGTCGACGAGGTAGCCGATGTCGTCGGAGGCAAAGCCCAGCTGGAGGCTGATCGGACCCCTGCGGGTGGTGCCCTGCACCGCATGCCCGCGGCGCGCGCCGCCGAGGGTGGCCGGACCGGCCCACAGCGCCGACTGCAGGCCGCCCTCACGGGCGAGGGCGCCGACGACGTCGCCGTGCCCACAGCCGGCCAGCAGCCGCAGGGCGCGGTAGAGGTTCGACTTGCCGCTGCCGTTGGCGCCCGTGACGACGTCGAGGCCGTGCAGCGGCACGACGACGTCGCGCAGCGAGCGGTACCCCGAGACCGCGACCGCCGTCAGCACCGCCGCGCCTCAGGCGTCGGGACCGACGCCGTCGCCACCGGCACCACGAGACCACGCGGGCAGCTGCTGGAGCGTCCAGCGGTTGCCGTCGGGGTCGCTGAACCGGACGAACCGGCCCCACGGCTGGTCATCCACCTCGGAGGCCTCGACGCCGCGTTCGACGAGCTCGGCGCGCGCCGCGTCGGCGTCGGCGACGACCATCTGCAGGTTGACGATGCCACCGGGCACCGGCTCGGCCAGACCCCTGCCGATGGCGATGGAGCAGCCCGACCCGGGCGGCGTCAGCTGCACGAAGCGCACCTCCTCGCTCACGGTGTGGTCGTGGTCGAGCACGAACCCGACCTGGTCGACGTAGAAGTCCCGCGCACGGTCGACGTCGGTGACCGGCACGACGACGAGCTCCAGCTTCATGTCCATGCGCCCACGCTAGGGCCGGCCACCGACGACGCCCCCCGATCCGCCGCGCCCGCGTCGAGCTAGGAGCGCCGGGTGGAGCCGTCGTGCTCGGCGTCCCGCCGGCGCTCGGCCGCACGGTCGCGTTCGACGCGGTCGAGCGCACCACGCCAGGTCCGGAGCGCCACCCGCACCAGGGGGGGCCGCACGACGAGAAGGAGCGCGACGACGACCAGCGCGCCACCGACGACCTCGAGGTGGCCGGCCGGAAGCGTCTGCGACGTCAGGCCGGGCAGCAGCCCGTACGAACCCGCAGGGACACCGACGCGGGCCGCCCACGAGTGCGCCACGGTGACGAACGCCGCGGCCATGCCGGCAGCCCCGACGACCTCGCCGGTGCGTCCGGGCACGACGAGCCACGTGACGACCGCCGCGAGCGCGAGCACGAGCACCACGCCCAGGGTCACGAGCGCGAGGAGGTTGGGCGGACCGCTCGCCGCACCGTAGACGGTGCCGTCCTCGGCGACGGTGACCTCGCGTCCCCACGACCACTGCTCGGTCCGGAAGACCCGGTGGAACTCGCCGACCTCGGCCGTCGTGAGGACGAGCGCCGCGGTGGGCCACACCACTGGGGTGGCGGCGAGGAGCACGCCGACGCCTGCCACGAGACCCGCGGGCAGGCGTCCGGGCACCAGCCCCGGGCGACGCGGACGACCCGGAGGGCGCGGCCGGCGAGGGTTCATGACGCGTCCGGGTGCCGCGGGCGCTCGGCCCCGTCGGCCTCGCCGGCGTCGTCGCTGAACCCGACGGCTCCCGAGCGCGAGCCCGAGTGGTCGCGGGCGGACGCGTCCTGCAGCGTCGCGATGCCGATGCGCGGGCCTGCGGACCCCGACCTCGTGCCCGATGACCCCGGCCACCCGCCGGGGCCGCCGGGGGCGCGGTCGTCCGAGCCCGGAGCAGGCGAGGCCTCGGTGAGGACCGGACCAAAGGCGTCGGGGGCCTCGTCCACCTCGGGCACCTCCCGCAACCGGGCCAGCCGGGCGACGAGGCCCGGCCAGGTCGCCCGGGCGGTCCGGGCGGCCGGCCGCGCGACGACGAGGACGAGCGCCGTCACGAGGAGCCCCACCGACACCCACTGGAGCCAGCCGGTCAGGTGCGTCTCGACCTCCATGAGCGGGTTGTCGCCGTAGAGGCCGGTCATGGTGTCGCCGACGCGCTGGACGAGGGGTGCGCCGAGGCCGAGGACCGCGCAGCCGAGGCCGGCCGCCCCGAGCACCCGTCCGTCGGTCCCGCGGCGCAGGGCGTAGGCGGCGCACGCGGCGACGCAGACGACGATGGACAGTCCGAGGAGCGTCAGGCTGAACGGGTTGGAGACGTCGAACTGGTTCGCGTCCTCGAGGGTCGTGTCGGCGTACCGGCCCCAGCTCCAGATCGACTGACGGAAGGTGTAGCCGCCGGAGGGGCCGTCGCTGCGGACACCAACGGTGTGCGTCGGCCAGAACAGCTGCGGCACCGCGAGCAGCGCCCCGGCGACGCCGAGCGCCGCGACCGGGGCGCGCCCCGCGACCACGGGCGGCAGTCTTCGGGGGCCGCCCCGCGGTGGGAAGGCGCCGGGCGGAGACCCGGCCGGCATCGGACGCGTGCGAGGCAGGCGAGCCGGCGCCGGTCCCGTGGCCGTCAGGGCGGACACCATCAGCGCGAGCGTGGCCACGAGCACCACCGCGGCCGCCGTCTCGGCCAGCCCGGCCGGCGTCGACGCGCCCGACGCCGCCAGCCCGTGCACGTCGTCACGGACCGGCCGACCCAGCCGCGCCGGGACGGTCGTCGCGAGCCGCCCGAGGAGGGCACCGGTCGAGACCGGCGCGAGGACGCGGACCCAGTGGGCGTCGGAGGCCAGCCAGGCGACCGCCCCCGCGGCGGCGACGGCCAGCAGGGCCACGAGCGCCACCAGTCCCCAGGGGTTCCAGAGGTCCTGGACCACCGCTCCGCCCGCGCCGAGCTCCTGCGAGCGCCCCCAGCTCCAGTCGTACTGGTCGAAGAGCACGACACCGCTCTCGCTGTCGAGGGTCGTCACGCGCCACGTCGCTGCTACCAGGGAGGGGACCGCCAGGACGACCGCGGCGAGGGCCGTCAGCCCGGCCGGCACGTGCTCGCGCTGCAGCCTCATGACGCCGCCCTCCGATCACCGCGCGACCTCGCACGGTGATCCCATTGTCAGCGCGGGCCGAAGCGCTGCGCCACCTCCAGGAGACGGGTGTTCGCCTCGACCTCGCCGATCGTCACGCGCACGCCGTCGTCGCCGTACTGGCGCACGATGAGGCCGGCCTCCTCGCACGCCTGCGCGAACGCCGTGGACTCGGCCCCCAGCGGGAACCACACGAAGTTGGCGTCGCTGCGCGGCAGGTGCCAGCCCTGGTCGGCGAGGGCGAGGGTGACGCGGTCGCGCTCGGCCACGATCGAGGCGACGCGCTCGCTCAGCTCGTCGAACGCGTCGAGCGACGCGATCGCCGCGACCTGGGCGACGGAGCTGACCCCGAACGGCGTGGCCGTCTTGCGGATCGCCGCCGCGACCGGCGGGTGCGCCACCGCGTAGCCGACGCGGAGGCCGGCGAGGCCGTAGGCCTTGGAGAAGGTCCGGAGCACGACGACGTTCGGGTGCCGACGCCACACCTCGAGGCCGCGGACCGCGTCGGGGTCGCGGACGAACTCGACGTAGGCCTCGTCGACGACGACGATGACGTCGCTCGGCACCTTCGCCAGGAAGGCCTCGAGGTCGCGCTCGTGCACGCACGGGCCGGTGGGGTTGTTCGGGGTGCAGACGAGCACGACGCGGGTGCGCTCGGTGACCGCGGCGGCCATCGCGTCGAGACGGTGCCGGGCGTCGGCGTCGAGGCCCACCATGACCGGCTCGGCACCGGCGAGCTGGGCGACGATCGGGTAGGCCTCGAAGGAGCGCCACGCGAAGACGACCTCGTCGCCGGCGTCGCAGGCCGCGTTGACGACCTGCGCGAGCACCGCGACGGAGCCGGTGCCCGTCGCGAGGCACTCGGCCGGCACCCCGAGCGCCGCCGCGAGCCGCTGGGTCAGGGCGGTGACCGCCATGTCGGGGTACCGGTTGACCGTCGAGGCGGCGTCGGCGATGGCTGCGACGACCGACGGCAGCGGCCCGTACGGGTTCTCGTTCGACGACAGCTTGTAGGCGGTGACGCCGGCCGGGGCGTTCGCGGGCTTGCCCGGCTTGTAGTCGGGCATCCGGGAGAGCACCTCGCGCAGCCGCACCCGGCTCGCGTCGGCGACGGCGTCTGCGTGGCCGGCGTCGACCGCGCCGGCGTCCGTCGGGGCGTCGGTCGCGGCGTCCGCCGGGGCGTCGGTCGCGGCCTCCGTCGGGGCGTCCGTCGGGGCGGGGGTCGCGGTGCGGTCGGCAGCGTCGCTCATAGGGCGCACTCTAGAGGGTGCGTCTCACGCAGGTGCCCGGCCTCTGGACGCTGTCCTGACGCGGTGGCCCCGCTGTGGCTAGGCTCACATCGTCGCGTCAGCGCCGCCTCGACACCCTTCACCATGCCCACAC
>NZ_JBPGXG010000182.1:0-7340 GCF_056755255.1 Monashia sp. HAY1-5C
CACCTGCACCATGCCGTCACCGGTCGTGTCCCCGTAGGGCCGGACGATGCTGCCCTGCGGGCCTCTGCGCGGCTCCGCGGCGCGCGGTGCGCGGCTCATCGCGCGTCCCTGCCGGTCGTCCACGCGTCGAGCGCGGTGACGGCCGGGTTGTCGTAGCCCTCGGCCCGCCTGACGACCCCTTCGAGCCCCTTGCCCCGGTCTGGCGGGCGGCGCATGAGCCCGAAGGTTCCGTCGGCGATGGCCGCCAGCAGCGGGGGTTCGCCGGAGGCATCGGTGTCCTGGACGATCCGCTCGAGGAGGTCGACGGCCTCGGACAGCACCTGCCGGGCCCGCGTCTGGATGAACCCGTCGCGTGGCGGGTGGAAGTCCTCGGTGAGCCCGCTCGCGGCATTCATGACGTACCGGACGTTCTGGAGGGCGAGGTCGCGGTCGGACAGAAACGGGGTGACGACGGCCTCGGTCATCATCCCGACGAGGAGGATCCCCTGCCCGGTCATGGCGCCGACGAGGTTGAAGAACCCGTCGAGCAGGTAGCCGCGGAAGACGTCGCCGGTCATGTGCTTGGTCGGCGGCATCCACTTCAGCGGTGCGTCCGGGAACAGCCGGCGGGCCAGCAGCGCGTGCGCCAGCTCCATGCGGAAGCTGTCGGGCAGGTCGGGGTTGATCTCGAAGGCGTGCCCGAGCCCGAGCTGCCAGTCCTCGAGCCCGGCCTCCTTGGCGAAGCGCTCGTTGAGCAGCTGGCTGACCGTCACGGTGTGCGCTGCCTCGACCGCGTCGGCGGTCGTGAGGTAGTTGTCCTCGCCCGTGTTGATGATGATGCCGGCTCGTGCGTGGATCTGCCGTGAGAACCGCTGGTCCACGAAGGTCCGGACCGGGTTGATGTCCCGGAAGAGGATGCCGTACATCGAGTCGTTGAGCATCATGTCGAGGCGCTCCATGCCCGCGAGAGCCGCGATCTCCGGCATGCACAGGCCGGATGCGTAGTTCGTCAGGCGGACGTAGCGTCCGAGCTCCCTGCTGACCTCGTCGAGCGCGGCTCGCATGAGCCGGAAGTTCTCCTGGGTCGCGTAGGTGCCGGCGAAACCCTCGCGCGTCGCGCCCTCGGGCACGTAGTCGAGCAGCGACTGCCCGGTCGAGCGGATGACGGCGATGACGTCGGCGCCCTCGCGGGCCGCGGCCTGGGCCTGCGGGATGTCCTCGTGGATGTCTCCGGTGGCGACGATGAGGTAGACCCACGGCTTGTGCGGGGGGTCGCCCAGCCGTCGGACGAGGCGCTCACGCGTGGCGCGGGCCCGGTCCACGGTCCGCAGCCCTGTCCCGACGCCACGCGCGGCCGCCCGCCGGGCCGCCATGGCCGCGCGCCCCTCCGGGAGCCGGAACGCGACGTTCCCGCCGGCCGCCTTCTGGGCGAGCGTCAGGAGGTCGGGCGCCTCGCCGCGGAGCAGGGCGTCGTAGACCGGCGTCGTGACGCCGTGCTCGAGGCCGACGCCGGTGCGGACGGCGTCGACGAGGTGGTTGACCCACGGCACGCGCTCGTGGTCGGCACCGGCGAGGCCGGCGAGGCGCAGGGTGGCCCGCTCGACCGAGACCGTCGTGTGGCTCCGCGCGAGCCGCACGACCGGGGCCGCGGCCCGGCGCGCCAGGGACCGCGCCCGCCGGACGACCGCCGGGTCGAGCTCGAGGACAGGTGCGGGGCGGCTCACCCCTCAGATCCTGCCGTCTCGCGCGCGAGCCGCGACTCGAACAGGGCCCGGACCGCCGGCACGGTGCGCATGAGCGACAGGGCGAGCTCGGCGTGGCCGGGCACGTACCCGTTGCCGATGAGCATCCGCACGTCGGCGGCGACGCCCTCGGCTCCGAGCGCCGCCGCCGCGAAGCTCGTGGCCATGCTGAAGAAGATGACGGTGCCGCCATCGGCGGTGGCCAGGATCGCGGGCTGCTCGCAGCCGGGCACGTCGACGCAGACGACCGTGACGTCGGCAGGTCCACCCGCGGCCTCGACCGCAGCGGCGAGCCCGAGGGGGCTGCGCGCGTCGGCGAGGACCACGACGTCGGCCAGGCCGGTCGCCTCGAGCAGGCGGCGCTCGCGCTCGACCGGCACGACGCCGATGGTGCGCGCGGCCCCCGACGCGCGCGCCGCAGCCAGCGACAGCGACCCGGACTTGCCGGCCGCACCGAGCACCGCGACGGTCGGCGCGGTGCCGCGGGCCGTGTGCTCCCCGACGACCCGGGACACGAGGGCCGGAGCCCCGCACACGTCCATGACCATGAGGGCCAGCCGGGGCTCGAGGTCGTCCGGCAGGACGGCGGCGATGCTGCGGCCGAAGAGGATCGCGTGGCCCCGCGCCGGCACCTGTTCGGATCGGCCGTCCCAGCGGGCGAGCCCGTCGCTGATGGCCAGCGGCGTCAGGGACAGCGAGACGAGGGTGGCGACCCGGTCGCCCACGGCCAGACCCAGTGGGCTCGCCGGGCCCACCTCCTCGACGGTTCCGATGAGCATGCCGCCCGAGCCGGTGACGGGGTTCTGCATCTTGCCGCGGTCGGCGACGATGGCGAGCACCTCCTCGCGGACCGCCTCGCCGTCGAGGACGCCCGCCCGCGTGTGCTTGTCGGCGAGCTGGCGGTAGGAGGCGGCGTCGAGGTTGAGGGTGTCGACCGTGATGCGGACCTCGTCCGGCCAGAGCTGCGGGCGCGCGTCGAGCCGGTGGGCCGCCTGCGGGAGGGTCGGCCCCTCCTCCCCCACGGGGTCGAGAACGCGGTGCAGCCCCACGGGTGAGGCCTCACGCGCGTCCGTGGGCGGGGGTGGTGTGGTGGTCACGGCGGAGATCCTCCGGTCGCAGTGGATGCGTACGACAAATCCTTTCGCATCATAGGAGGTCGGAGGGTGATGCTTCGGTTATCGTCGGGACATGACACAGGTGTCGCAGCCGTACGCCTACCGCCGCCGCGAGCTCGTCGAGCCGGACTGGACCAGGCTGCCCGGCTGGACCGCCGTCACGCCGTCCGACTGGGACAGCGCCCAGTGGCAGCGCGCCCACTGCGTCAAGAGCGTCGCGCAGCTGCGGGCCGTCATGGGCGACCTCCTCGAGGACCGCTTCTACGCCGACCTCGAGCGCGACCAGGCGCAACGGGCCACGATGTCGATGCTCCTGCCTCCGCAGATGCTCAACACCATGGTGCCCGCCACCGACGAGCCCGTGCCGGCGGCCGGCGCCGCCTTCACGGCGGCCTTCTACGCCGACCCCGTCCGCCGCTACATGCTCCCGGTGTTCTCCGACCGGCGCACGGACTGGCCCTCGCACCCGCACGCCACGCGCGACTCCCTGCACGAGCACGACATGTGGGTGGCCGAGGGGCTGACCCACCGCTACCCGACGAAGGTTCTCGCCGAGCTGCTGTCGACGTGCCCGCAGTACTGCGGGCACTGCACGCGCATGGACCTCGTCGGCAACTCGACGCCGCAGGTGGCCAAGCTGCGGTTCGGGCTCAAGCCGGTCGACCGCCAGGAGGCGACGCTCGACTACCTGCGCCGCACCCCGGCGGTCAGGGACGTCGTCGTCTCCGGCGGCGACGTCGCCAACATGCCGTGGAAGAACCTCGAGGCGTTCCTCGACCGGCTGCTGGAGATCGAGAACGTGCGCGACATCCGCCTCGCCACCAAGGCCCTCATGGGTCTGCCGCAGCACTGGTTCGCCGGCGACGTCGTCGAGGGCGTAGCCCGGGTGGCTCGGACCGCCCGCGAGCGGGGCGTGTCCCTCGCCATCCACACCCACGTCAACAGCGCGCAGTCCGTGACGCCGGCCGTGGCGCGGGCCTCGCGGGCGATGCTCGAGGCGGGGGTCCGCGACGTGCGCAACCAGGGCGTCCTCATGCGCGGCGTCAACGACACCCCCGAGCGCCTCCTCGACCTGTGCTTCGCCCTCACCGACGGGGCGATGGTCACGCCGTACTACTTCTACATGTGCGACATGATCCCGTTCGCCGAGCACTGGCGCGTCTCGCTCGCGGAGGCCCAGCGGCTCCAGCACGAGATCATGGGCTACCTGCCGGGATTCTCGACGCCCCGCATCGTCTGCGACGTCCCGCTCGTCGGCAAGCGCTGGGTCCACCAGGTGGAGCAGTACGACCGGGAGCGCGGAATCTCCTACTGGCGCAAGAACTACCGCACCTCCATCGAGGCTGACGACACCGAGGCGCTGTCGCGCGAGTACGTCTACTACGACCCGATCGACACGTTGCCGGCCTCCGGGCAGCAGTGGTGGCGCGAGACCGTCGACCACGAGGAGGTCCTGGCGGCCGCGGGCGAGCGGGCCGCGTCGAGCCGGGCGGCCGCGGAGTCGCAGCTCGTCTGAGGCCACCGGCACCGCACGTAGACTGCCGCGGTGACCTCCCGCTCCCCCGCCACCCGCGTCCGCATGCCCCGCGCCGAACGCGAGGCGCAGATGCTCGAGGTGGCCGAGAGCGTCTTCTCCCGGCGTGGGGTGCAGGCCGCGACGATGGACGAGATCGCCGAGCAGGTCGGGGTGACCAAACCCCTCATCTACGACTACTTCGGCTCCAAGGAGGGCCTGCTCGCGGCGACGATCGAGCGGGCCCGGGGCCAGCTCATGGCAGCGCTCATCGGTTCGTGGGCGGCGGCCGACGCCGCGGACACCCCGGTCCGTGAACGCGTCCGGCGGGTCGTCCACGCGTTCTTCACCTTCATCGACGCGCACGATGCCGCGTTCGCCCTGCTGCGCACCGAGGGCGCGCTCATCGGCGAGGCGTCCGACTCGGTCGAGCGGATCCGCCAGCAGACCGCCAAGGCCTTCGCGGAGGGCCTGCTCGCCCTGCCGGAGTTCGGGGCGCAGACCGCCACCCGCGTCACCGCGATGGCCGAGGTGCTCATCGGCGGCTGCGAACGGCTCGCCGTCTGGCGCAGCACGCACCCCGGCGGCATGGACGCCGACGAGGCCACCGACCTCGTCGTGACGACGATCTGGGACGGCCTGTCTAGCGTCGGCGCGGCGGGGCTCGACGCTCACGGGGACACCCCTGCGGACACCCCTCCGGACACCCCTGCGGACACCCCTGCGGACGCCCGGTGACGCCGCGTCGCAAGGGCGCCGAGGGGCCGACGACGCAGGCCACGCTCGCGCTCGACCGCGCGAAGGTCGCCTGGCGCGGACGTCCGTACGACCACGACCCGTCGGCCCCGAGCTACGGGCTCGAGGCGGCGGCGGCGCTCGGTGTCGAGCCGGCACGTGTCTTCAAGACGCTGCTCGTCGACACCGGTCGCGGCCTGGCCGTGGGCATCGTCCCGGTCGACGGACAGCTCGACCTCAAGGCGGTCGCCTCGGCGCTCGGCGCGAAGTCGGTGACGATGGCCGATCCCGCAGCCGCCGAGCGCAGCACCGGGTACGTCGTCGGCGGCATCTCCCCCGTGGGCCAGAAGCGCGCGCTCCCGACGGTGCTCGACGACTCGGCGTTCGAGCACGAGACCGTCCTCGTGTCCGGGGGCCGCCGCGGGTTCGACGTCGAGCTGGCACCGGCGGACCTGGCCGCCGTGACACGTGCCGTCCGGGCCCCGATCGCGCGGGGACCCAACGGATGAGGGCCGTACCCGCCAGCACGCGGCTCGGCCGCGCCCGGCTCGTCGTGATCCTCGCGGCCCTGACGATGGTGGGCCCGTTCTCCATCGACACGATCTTCCCCGCGTTCGACGTCATCGGCCGCGAGCTGGCGGTCGACGCGGTGACGATGCAGCAGACGCTCAGCGTCTACCTGGCGACGTTCGCGGTGGCGAGCCTCTTCCACGGCTCGTTGTCGGATGCGCTCGGGCGCAAGCCGGTGATCCTCGTCGGCTGTGGGCTCTACGCCGCGACGAGCGCGCTGTGTGCCCTCGCGCCGAGCATGCCGTTGCTGCTCGGCGCCCGCGCCGTGCAGGGCCTCGTCGCCGGTGCCGGGATGATCGTCGGCCGGACCGTCGTGCGCGACCTGTTCGACGGGTCGGCCGCGCAGCGGTTCATGTCGCACATCTCGGTCATCTTCGCCGTCGCGCCCGCACTCGCGCCGATGGTCGGCGGCTGGATCCTCGGGTGGGGCCAGTGGCGCACGATCTTCTGGGTGCTGACCGGCTACGGGGTCGCCCTCGTCGTGGCGACGCTCGTGGCCCTGCCCGAGACCCATCCGGCGTCCGAGCGGGTCCCGTTCCGCCCGCGCGCGCTCGTCGCGTCCTTCGTGTCGGTGGCCCGCGACGCGTCGGTCCTGCGCCTCGGCGCGGCGATCGCCCTCAACTTCGCGGGGCTGTTCCTCTACGTGTCCTCCGCGCCCGTCGTCGTCGTGGAGCACCTCGGTCTCGGGCCGCGCGACTTCGGGGTGCTCTTCGTCCCGCTCGTCGTCGCGATGATGCTCGGCTCGTTCCTCACGGGGCGGCTCGCCGGGCGGGTCCGCCAGGGCGCGTTCGTCCTCGCCGGCTTCGTGGTCTCGCTCGCGGGAAGCGTCTTCGCCGTGCTGTACCAGGGCCTGTCGGTGGCCCCCTCGACCGTGTGGACCGTGCTGCCGGTCGGCGCGATCTCGCTCGGTGTCGCGCTCGTCTTCCCCGTCCTCACCATCGCGATGCTCGACCTGCGACCGCGTGAGCGTGGTGCGGTGTCCTCGTTCCAGTCGTTCCTCAGCACGTGCGCGAACGCCCTTGTGGCGGGGGCCCTCTCGCCCCTCGTCAGCGGGTCGCTGACGACGCTCGCCCTCGTCGCCGGCTCACTGACGAGCGCCGCACTGGCCCTGTGGGCCTGGCACCGTCGGACGCACCTGACCGCGTCGCGCGCACCGGTCCCGCCCGACGCGTCGGCCGAGGAGCCCACCGACCGGCTGTGACGCGTCCGGCACGGCTTCCCTTGTGCCGCAAGGTCGCTCGGGCGGGCGCTACTCCTGCTCGCGCGGGATGGCTGAGGCGCTTCGACCCTCCCACGGCGTCGACAGGACGACGGTCGTGCGGGTCGAGACGTTGGCGGCCGAGCGGATCCGCGCGAGAAGGTCCTCCAGGTTGCCCGGTGTGCCGACGCGCACCTTGAGGATGTAGCTCTCGACCCCGGCCACCGAGTGGCAGTCCTCGATCTCGGCGATGTGCGCGAGGCGCTGGGGCACGTCGTCGGGCGCGCTGGGGTCGAACGGCGTGACGGAGATCAGCGCTGTCAGCGACAGGCCGAGCGCCTCGGGCGAGACCGTGGCCGCATACCCGGTGATGACGCCCCGCTCCTCGAGCCGCCGGACGCGCTGGTGCACCGCGGACGTCGACAGGCCCGTCGCCTTGCCGAGGTCGGTGTAGCTCATGCGGCCGTCTGCGAGCAGCAGGCCGACGA
>NZ_JBPGXG010000183.1:0-7254 GCF_056755255.1 Monashia sp. HAY1-5C
TCCGTCGTCGGCAGCGTCAGATGTGTATAAGAGACAGGTGCTCGAGCCGGACGCCCCACGGCCGCGGGTCGTCGTGGCGCCGACCATCTCGGGGCTCGTCGAGCTCGTGCGTGAGTCGCTCGGCCTGGCCGTCGTCGGCATCGACATCCCGATCGGGCTGCCGGATTCGAGCCTTCGCCAAGCGGACGCGTTGGCCCGCAAGGCGATTCGCGGCAAGGCCGCCTCGGTCTTCACGACGCTGACCCGAGCCGCCTACGCCGCGTCGACGCGCGAGGAGGCCGATGCCGTCAACCGGCGCCTGGTCGGCCAGGGCGTCGGTGCCCAGGCGTTCGGGCTGCGCGAGAAGATCCTCGAGGTCGACGCGTGGCTGCGCACCCGACCGACGGTCCGCGTCCTCGAGGTGCACCCGGAGGTGTCCTTCGCGACGATGGCGGGCCGACCCATCGTGCCGGGCAAGAAGACGGACGAGGGACGCGACCTGCGCCTCGCCGCCCTCGCCGCCGCCGGCATCGCCCGTCCGTCGGTGCTCGGCGGCTCGGGCTATGCCGCCGACGACGTCATCGACGCGTGCGCCGTCGCCTGGACGGCCGCGCGGTACGCCGCGGGCCTGGCCACCTCGCTGCCCGACCCGCCCGAGGTCTTCGCCGACGGCCTCCCCGCCGCCATCTGGTGCTGAGCAGGCGGGACGGCCACGCCAGAATGGGGCCATGACCGGGTTCCGCATCGAGCGTGACGACCTGACCGACCCCGCCGTCGTGGCGCTCCTCGACGGTCACGTCGCCGAGCTGCGCCGCATCTCGCCGCCCGAGAGCTCGCACGCGCTCGACCTGGACGGCCTGCGGGCCCCGGGCGTGACGTTCTGGGTGGCCCGCGACACCGATCACGGCGTGCTCGGCTGCGGTGCGCTCAAGGTGCTCGACGCGTCGCACGGCGAGGTCAAGTCGATGCGCACCGACCCCCGGGCCCAGCGCCGCGGCGTCGCCCGGGCCCTGCTCGCCGAGGTGCTCGACGAGGCCAGACGGTCGGGGCTGACGCGTCTCAGCCTCGAGACCGGCTCCGCCGGGTTCTTCGCCCCGGCCCGGGCACTGTACGCGGCGCACGGCTTCGTCGAGTGCGGCCCCTTCGCGGGCTGCCGCCTCGACCCGCACAGCACCTTCATGACCCGCGAGCTGTGACGCGTCGCACGCCTTCGCGCCACGCGAACCTGACGTCGCCGGCCACAGGTCACCGATCGGACACGGCCGCCCGAAAAGCGCGAACAGGGAGCAACCGGCACCGTTAGCCTCCGGCACATGTCGCCGTACGCGCGGGCCACCCGCGCCCTCCTCTGCCTGACCTCACTGGCCCTCGCCAGTGCCTGCACCAGCGGTTCGACGGGAGCCCCGGCGGCCGCCGGGTTCGCCCAGACGACCGTCGCCGGTCGCACTACGTCGCCGTCGCCGACCGCCAGCGCGCCGTCGACGTCGGCCCCGTCGACGAGCGTGGCCCCCGCCGCCCCTCCCAAGGCCGTCGAGCAGACCCGAGCCGCGGCGTCGCTCCGCAAGGCGCTGCTCGCCCTCGACGACCTGCCCGCCGGTTTCTCGGAGGAGAAGGAGGAGGCCGAGGGCGGCCCGGCCGTCATCACGTCGAAGAAGGCCGGCTGCACCCGGCTCGTCACGCTCATGAACGCCGAGAAGGTCCCGGGCTCCATGGCCGGCGCCACGAGGACGTTCTCCAGCGGCGCCGACGGCCTCGTCATCGACGAGATGCTCGACGCCATGGGGTCGCCGCACCGGGTGAAGGATCTCCACGCCAGCATCGAACGCGCCGTCGCCGGCTGCCCCTCGATCACGTTCAAGGTCCCGGCCGGCACGTCGAAGATGACGGTCCGCAAGGTCAGCGCGCCGGATGTCGGGACCGACGCGGTCGCCTTCCGCATCACCGCCGAGGGCGGTGACCTCGAGGGCTTCGAGGCGACTCAGGTGTCCGTCGCCGTCGAGGACGTCGAGCTGACGATGATCTTCTACAACGCCTACCCCGAGGAGATCGAGGGTGCGGCGGAGGACGCGTACTCCAAGGCCGCATCGGTCCTCGTCCGCGAGACGACCGCCAGCTGACGCACTGAGTCGGGTCGCGGTGCGGGCCTCGGCGCCCGCGTCGGCACCCCCTCAGCGGGCCACAGCGGCCGCGAGCGCCGACGCTGTGGCGTCCCAGCCCGGCTGCGTCGGGTGCACGAACTCGGCGACGTCGCGACCCGGTGACCCGACGGGCACCAGCCACGCCGAGGACTGGTCGCCGAGGACCCGCGGGTCGAGCCCGTGGACGCGGCCGCCCCACGCCTGCTTGACGGTGTCGACGAAGTGGTAGCGGTCGGCGCCCGGCTCGGCGTCGAGCTCGGCGACGGCCTGCGCCTGGAGGGCGTCGCCGAGGCGCTGGAGGTCGTTGAGGGCGGCCCCGGCGTCGTAGGTGGGTGCCGCCTCGGGAATGCCGTAGCTCTCGCGGTCGATGAGGAAGGGGTAGCTGAGCAGGTACACCTCGGCGTGACCCCCCGATCGGGCCTCGACCGCGCGGAGTGCCTCCGTGGTGCGCTCCACCATGGTCGGGGCCTTGGCGCGGGCGGCGTCGAGGTCGGCCTTGCACCGCGCGGGCTCGCGGGCCACGAGGCAGTCGGCGACGATCGCCGAGAAGCCGATGTCGTTGCCGCCGATGGTGAGGAAGACCTCGTCGGTGTCCGGCGTGACGGCGTCGATCTGCGGCCGTGCGTAGAGCTGGCACTGCACGGTGCCGGTGTAGAGGCTGCCGACCCCGACACCCGCGAGGAACGTGTAGCGGTAGTCGAAGTCGGGCTGGGCGGGGACGCCGCACAGGCGCGCCACCCGGGCCCGGCGCAGCCACTCGGCCTGCTGGTCGGGGTAGGTCGCCGGGTCGATCGGGTAGGTGGCGGTCTTCGTCGAGGGGTCGCCGAGGTCGCGTGGCTCGAGGATGTCGGCGACGACCCCGCCGCTGCAGGCGACGTTCGTGTAGCTCGCGCCGATCGCCGCAGCGACCTGGGCCCCGTAGTTGTCGGGCGAGCGGTAGCACGTGCGTTCCTCATAGGTTCCGGTCCCGTTGCCGGCCGAGTAGGAGTCCCCGAGCTGGACGACCTGTCGCGACGGCGTGGCGGAGGCGTCCGTCACGCCGGGCGCGGTCGTCAGGCCCGTGGCGGCGAGCGCGAGCGCCACTGCGGCGACCCGTGCGGGCCGGGACAGGCGGCGGGCGGAGCGGTGCACGTGGGACTCCTTCGTCCGGTGACGGTCTCGGGTTCCCAACGACGCCCGGGGGCCTGAGGTCACGCGCTCCCGGCCCGAGGCGCCGTCACCGGGATGTCACGTCGAGCTCACGACGTCGTGACGTCCCGGGGTGATGATGAGGGGGTCGGCTCCCTCGGGTGGCCGCGATGGGGCCGCCGGGACGGGTCGGCGCGGCACCCACCGCGAAGGAGGAGCGATGAACCGCATCAGGGCGATCATCCGGTGGCTCGACGACTACACCCTCTGGGCGTTCAACCCCGACGTCCCGGGCTCACGGCTGTTCCGGTGACTCAGCCGGCGCGGGCGTGCTCCACGAGCCAGTCGAGGGCGTCCTCGGCGCGCGCCAGCACCGAGATGTGCCCGGCGCCGGGCTCCACCCACAGCTCGGCGCCCGGCACCCGACCGGCGAGCCATCGCCCGTGCGAGGCCGGCACCATGCGGTCGGCCTCGCCGTGCACGACGAGCGTGGGTGCCGTGACCTCGGCAGGGTCGAAACCCCAGTCGCGCACGTAGGCGAGGTCGTCGTCCACGACCGGCGCGGGTCCGGCCGCGACCGCCGGACCGACGACCGACCCGAACCAGCCCCACGGCCCGGCGAACATCGCCTCGTCGGCGGGGAGGAAGCCGAGGTCCTCGGCCGACGGCTCGGGACCCCCGGCCCCGGCCGCCTCGTGACGCTCCTTCGCCGCCCTGCCGGCCACCGCGGCCCGCAGCGACGCCTCGCCACCCGGTGCCATCCCGGCGAACCAGTCGATCCCGGCGGCTGTCGCAGGCCCGTACGGCGCCACCGGCGAGATGGCGACCGCGGACCTGACCCGGGTGGGGAGCAGAGCCGCCGCGGCGAGGACGTGCGACCCACCGCCGGAGTGGCCCATCGCCGAGAACGTGCCGACGCCGAGGTGGTCGAGGACGCGTCGCACGTCGTCGGCGGCAGATCCGACGGAGCGGTCCGGTCGCGGCGTCGACCCGCCGTAGCCGGGCCGGTCGTAGCCGACCCACCGGACGCCGTGGCGTCGCCCGGCCGGGAACAGGGGCACGGGCGGTGGTCCGATGTTCGGGGTGCCGTGGAACCACACGACGACGGGCGGGTCCGCCACCCCGTCCGGCGCGCCCGTGTCGTAGACGTGCAGGACCGAGCCGTCGGGCGCCTCGACGTCGAGCTCGCGGACGACCGGTGGTTCAGGGACGGAGGGGTCCGACCCGTGGGTCACCCGATCGGTCACTGGACCTCGCCCTTCCTCGGAGGTGTTCCACCCGGCGCGCGAGCACGTCGCCGCCGTGGTGAGCCTTGCACACGGGTACATACCATGGTCCGCTCGCACACTGCCGGTACCGTCGCTGCGTGGCCGACGCCTCCGCATCCGAGACCTCCCCACCCGGCGCGTCCCCTCCGGACGCGTCCGCACCCGGCATGTCCGGCCGCCTGTCCTCCGCGGGCGCGCGGTCCGCGAGGGAGACCGACGCCGTGGTCGCGGGGGCTCGCGCGGACGAGGCACAGCGGTCGGTGCAGCTGCTCTTCAGCAGGCCGCTCGCCGGGCTGCCGGCGACGACGCTGGCCCGGGTGCGCGCTCCCGCCGGGCGGGGCGACGGCTCGCTCGGCGGCCTGCGCGGCCCCTGGCACTACTGGTGGCAGGCTCACCACCTCGACGCCGTCGTCGACGCGGGACTGCGCCGCCTGCGTGCGGGCGACCTCGCCGGCGCGGCCGCCGCGGCGGCCCGTGGCGACCGGGCCCTCGCCACGGTCCGGCTTCGCAACGGCGGCCGCTGGACCAACGAGTTCTACGACGACATGGCCTGGCTCGCCCTGGCAGCCGGACGCTTGGGCCGCCTGCACCGGTTCGTCGAACGACGACGCGGCCACCGCCGGCTCCGGTCGGTGCGGCGCGCGCTGACGGCCGAGCTGCGCTCGGCGCTGACCGACGACGTCGGTGGCGGCCTGTTCTGGAGCACCGACCGCGACCTCAAGAACGTCCCCGCGAGCGGGCCCGCGGCCCTCCACCTGGCCCGGCTCGGCGACCTCGACTCCGCGCGCCGCATCCTCGACTGGGCCTACGAGCGGCTCTGGTCCCCCGACTCCGGGCTCTTCGCCGACGGCATCCGGCTGCGCGAGGGCGCAGAGGTGCTCGTGCCCGACGTGTGGAGCTACAACCAGGGCACCGTCCTCGGCGCGCTCGTCACGGTCGGCGACCCCGAGAGCCTCGCCCGCGCAGCCGCGCTCGTCGCGGCGATAGACGCCGGGCTCACGGCATCCCGGGCCCTCGACGCGCCCGACACCTCCGCCCGCCCGGACGTCCAGGACGTGCAGGACGCGCCGGACGCGCCGGACGTGCCGGATGTCGCCCGCGTCCTGCGGACCCATGGGGCGGGGGACGGCGGCCTGTTCACCGGCATCCTCGCCCGCTACCTCGCGCTCGCGGCGGACACCGACCAGCTCGACGCGTCGGCCCGGGCGACCGCCTCTCGGCTCGTCCACGACACGGCAGACGCCTTCTGGGCCGGGCGCGACGCCGGCCGACGGGTCGGGCGACGTGGCCCTGCGACGGTGTTCTCGCTCGACCCGCTCCGACCGGCCTCGACCACCCTTCCCCCTCCCCAGGGTCTCGAGCTGTCCCCACAGCTGCAGGCGTGGACCGTGCTCGAGGCGGCCGCCCGGCTGGCCTGAGGCCCGTCGGCAGCACCGAGGGGCGGGTGCGCACCGGGCTCGGGCGGGCCAGACTCGGGGGATGGGAGGACCTCGACGTGTCACCACACCCTGGACCGGTGGGCCGGGCCGGTTCGACGGGGTCCGGCACGTCGGCGCGTCGGCCACCCTGGCCGCCGTCCTCGCGGCATCCGCGTGCACCGGCGCCTCACCGGACACCACGACGCCGTCGACGCGCGGTGCGACGTCGGGCACGACACAGGGCACGACACAGGGCACGACGTCGAGCCCGACATCGAGCGCCGGGTCCGCGCCACCGGCGACGCGTCCGGCTCCGCCGACACCCGGCCCCGGAGCGCGCCCGGCCACGGCCGACCCGGCCTCCCTGCCGGCCCAGATCGCGGCCCGGTACGAGGGCGGCAACCTGCGCCTCGGCCGCGAGCGCGGCAGCACCGAGGCGTACCGACAGTTCTACGCGACCTACGAGAGCAACGGGTTGACGATCTCCGGGCGCATCAACATCCCGCGCGGGAAGGGCCCGTTCCCGGCGGTCGTCCTCGCGCACGGCTACGTCGACCCGGCCGAGTACACCAACGGCGAGACGATGCTGCGCGAGCGCGACTACCTGGCCCGGCACGGATACGTGACGCTGCACATCGACTACCGCAACCACGCCCAGTCCGACACGGACCCCGACAACGACGCGAACCTGCGCGCCGGCTACACCGCCGACGCCATCAACGCCGCGCTGGCGCTGAAGAAGGCGCAGGTCGTCGACCCGCACCGCATCGCCCTCGTCGGTCGGTCGATGGGTGGCGGAGTCGTCTACTCGGCGCTCGTCGTGCGGCCGGGGCTCTTCCGAGCGGCCGTGGCCTACTCACCGGTGAGCTCGGACACCGTCGACAACTTCGACCGGTGGGTACGCCGAGACCCCGGCCGGACGGGCGTGGCCCGCAAGGTCATCGCCCGGCTCGGCACCCCCGAGGCGCAGCCGGCACGGTGGGCCACGACGAGCCCACGGACGTACTTCGCGCGGATCACCGACCCGGTGCTCATCCACCACGGGACGGCGGACGAGGACTGCCCGATCACCTGGTCGGCCGAGACCGTCCGGGCGCTCCGGGCGGCGGGCAAGGACGTGACGTACGACGTCTACCCGGGCCAGGGACACACCTTCACGACGCAGTGGCCGCTGTCGATCCGGCGCACGACGGCCTTCCTCGACGCCCGGCTGGGCTGACGCCGGGGCCTCGGGCCGGCGCCCGCTTCGTGTCCGGCTCCGGACATGAGTACGGGGTGGGTCCGCATCCCCCTGCGGAACCCACCCCGTTCACATCCTGTCTC
>NZ_JBPGXG010000184.1:0-7171 GCF_056755255.1 Monashia sp. HAY1-5C
GTCCGGGCCGTCAACGGCGGTCCAGAAGTCCCAGGTCCAGTGGTCGTCGAGCAGCAGCACGTGAGCAGTCCCGTCAGTGGGCGGTGGGCAAGGGCAGGGAGAAGGTGGTCAGTCCACCGGTTCGGCCGGTGGCGTGAGGTCGGCACGACCGAGGCGCCAGGCCCGGACGCTCCAGTCCGCAGCCTCCGGTGGGAGCACGACGCGCAGTCGAGCGCCGGCCGGCGGTCGCACCCGGGTGGTGAGGGCGGCCCGGTCGCCGAGGTACGCCTCGAGCATCGACCCGTCGAGGAAGACCCGCAGCCGCAGGCGCCCGTCCGCGCGGGGCGTCACGGCACCGTCGCGCTCGGTCGGGCTCCACGTGTCGTATGCCCGGGCGTCGGGTCGGTGCACCTGGAAGAGGCCTGTACCGCAGTCGAACCCGACCGATGCATGCAGCTCGTCGTGGCCGTGCACGATGTCGACCCGTACCGTGCCGGCCACCGCGGCGCACCGGACGTCGAGCTCGAGCGGGGCCACCGACAGCTCCGCGACGGCGCCGGGCGTCGTGACCGTCTCGCCGGCCGGATCTCTCCCCGAAACCGCACTGCCACCGTCGACGTCGAGGATCGCGTCCTCGCGCAGCGTCGCCAGCTCACGCAGGGGGGCGACGCGCAGCGTGTCGTCGGCGCCGAGCGAGAGCTCGAGGGGCAGCCCGGCGTTGTGGGCCCAGCCCACCTCCGCCTGCTGGGCGGCGGTGCGGCCGTCCTGGGTGATCGACCACAGGACGGTGCGCCCGTCGGACAGGACGTTGCCGCTCGGGCCGGTGAAGTGGCGGCCGACGTCGAGGCGCCGAGGGTCGGGGTGCCACGGCCGGAAGGAGCGGGTGCCGGCATGCCAGTCACCGAGCCAGTGGACGACCTCGACGACGCGCCCTTCGGGCACCGTCTCCCACCACGGGCACACGAGGAGCACGTGGGCCGTCCGCCCGGAGGGGGAGGAGACGGGGAGCAGCACGGGCAGCTCCCACATCTGCCCGACCTCCGGATGACGCGCCTCGTCACCGACGAGCAGCGGTCCCACCTCCCGCCACGTCTCGCCGTCGCGCGACTCGAACAGCAGCGCCGTGCCACCCCGGCCCACGACCCCGGCACCGACGAGCATGAACCAGAGCTCTCCCTCACGCCAGACGAAGGGGTCACGGAACTGGCCGGGCACGAGGGCCTTGCTCGTCGGCATGCGCAGCACGGGCTCGGCGTCAGCCACCCACGAGGTGGCTGCGCCCAGGCCCCGCGGGCGCGCCACGGCGACCGACTGGTCCGGGCTGCAGCGGACGTCACCTGCGGTGAAGAAGAGCATCGGTCGGCCCGAGTCGTCGAGGACGCTGCCACCGCTCCAGACGCCGTCGGGCGCCACCGGGGTGTCCACCGGCGAGAGGGCCGGCGGCAGGTGTCGCCAGTGCACGAGGTCGGTGCTGACCGCGTGTCCCCACTCGATGCCGCCCCAGTGCGCGCCGGTGCGGTTGGACTGGAAGAAGAGGTGGTGCAGACGCCCGACCTGAATCGGCGCGTGCGGCTCGTTCATCCAGTGCGCCGGCGGCAGGAAGTGGAAGGTGGGCCGGTAGGGGTCCGTCCGACGCCAGCGCGCGAGCTCTGCCACGACGTCGACCGGGGCATGGTCGGCAGGACCGTCGTCGTGCAGGGCTGCCGACGCGCTGGCGCGGTCGCTATGGCCCGCCAGCCCCACCGCCCCGACCACGCCGGTCACGCTCTCCCCCGTGAGGAGGGTCTCGCCGGAGGTTGTGTCGCAGAGGGCGGTGTCGTGACGACCCCCGACCAGGACGTCCCCGAGCGGCGGGAGCGAGGCGCCGGGGAGCCGCACCGACCCGACCAGCAGCCCGTCGACGTGCAGGCCGACCTCGTCGTCCCCGACGACGAGACCGAAGCGGTGCCAGTCGCCCAGCCGCACGGGCTCTGCGGCGGTCACGGTGTCCACCCGTCCCGGCACTGCCCTCGTGCGCACCTCGACGCAGGGGCGGCCCGAGCGGTCGAGCCCCAGGACGACACCCCCACCCCCGTCCTTGCCGCCACCGTCCTCGGACCAGCTCACCAGACCCGAGACGCGGCCGGTGACCGAGCCGAGGGAGACGGCCGCGTAGTCGAGCGTGAGGACGACGACCGACGCGCAGACCGCAGCATCGTCCGCGAGGAGGTCGGCCAGGCGGGACGTGCGCCCGCCCCCGACGAGGTGGCGCCGGCGGAGACCCGCCGGCGCCTGCACGCTCGTCACCGGCTGTTCTTCTTGTTGCGGTCGTAGGCGGCCTGGTAGATCGAGACGAGCTCGTCGATGCCGGCCTGCTTGAGCGACGCGACGTAGCCGTCCCAGTCCTGCTCGATCCCGCCGCGGACGATCCAGGCGGCCCGCTTCTCGTCGACGATGGCCTTGACGTCCGTCCCGATCTGGCCGATGCGGGCGAGCTCGTCCTGGGTGAAGAAGACGAGAGGGTAGGACTGCTTCTCTGCATAGGGCAGGTAGATCTGCTGAAGGTCCCTGGCGCGCTGGGCCGCCCGCGGCTCAGGAGCGACGACCGACTGGAAGTCCTCCTTGAGGACCACGTGGGGGCCGTTCGGGGCGATCTTCTGGCGGCGCTCGCCGGCGTCCTCGCCCGCCTTGAGCGGGGTGGCGACGAGCACGCCGGATGAGTCCTTCTGCAGGCCCTCGCCGATCGGACCCCACGCGACCTGGGCCGACATGACCGGGTCGTAGAGGCGGTCGACCCAGCGCATCGTCGCCTCGGGGTACTTGTCGGCCCGGGTGATCGCGAACGCGTTGCGGCTGTAGTCGACGTTGTTGGAGCGTCCGACCAGCTTGCCGGCCGGTCCCTGGAGCGGGCCCATGAGGGCGTAGTCCTTGGTCCGGTCGGGCCCGACCACCTCCTCGGTCTCCCACCACACGTACGAGCCGAGGACCTCAGGGTTCGTCTTGCCCTTGGCCAGGTACTGCTTGTCGTTCTGGGTGAAGGACTCGGGGTCGATGAGCCCCTCGGAGTACCACTGGTGCAGCTTCGCGATCGCGTCGCGGTACTCGGGCTGGATCGCCGTGTAGATGACCTTGTCGTCGCGCACGATCCGGTGGTCGACGTTGTCCGGCATGCCGGACAACGCGGCGAAGAGGTCGCCGACGTCTGCGCACCACCAGTTGTTCATGAAGCTGAGCGGGATCTCGTCGGCCTTGCCGTTGCCGTTCGGGTCCTTGGTGTGGAAGGCGGTCAGCACGTCGTGGTACTGCTCGATGGTCTGCGGCATCGACAGGCCGAGCTTCTTGAGCCAGGTCGTGTTGATCGACCAGAAGAACGGGACGGATCCCAGGTCGAGCTCTTCCGCGCTGGGCAGCGCATAGATGTGGCCGTCGGCTGCCGTGACGGCCGCCTTGAGGGCCGGTCGCCGCTCGAAGACCTTCTCGAGGTTGGGGGCGTACTTGTCGATCAGGCCTTCCAGGGGGATGAGGGTGCCGTTCGAGCCGTAGGTCATGATGTCGGAGTCGCTCAGCTCCGAGTTGTAGAACGCATCGGGCAGGTCGCCGCTGGCGAGGATGAGGTTCTTCTTCTCCTTGTACGCGTCGAGGGGCAGGTTCTGCCACCTGATCGCGACGTTCGTGTCCTTCTGCCACTGCTTGACGAGGCTCATGGCGGGCAGGTCGGCGAGCGGGGCCTTGCTGCCGGTGAAGGTGAGCGTGATCGGCTGGGTCACGATCGGCAGGCCGGTGGTCCTGAAGCCGGTGCCGGCCTGACCGTCTGCGGCGTCCGAGGATGCCGAGCAGCCGGCCGCGAGCGAGAGGCTCAGGGCGGCGACCACGGCGAGGGTCTTCTTCATGGGTACTCCTTGGCGCGGGACCGAACGGCAGCGCCGTCGGTGCGTTCGGTGGTTGTGCTGGGGTGGTGCGGCGGTGCGGGTGGAGCGGTCTTTCCGAGGTCCGGAGGAAGGTCGAGCGGCAGTGCGTTATACGTATGACCGCTCAGGCCTTGAGCGCGCCGGAGACGCCACCGCGGTTGAGGTAGCGCTGGGCGAACGGGGACACGACGAGCAGGGGAAGGGTGGAGACGACGACCATGGCGTACTTGACGAGCTCGCCGACCCGCTGCGCCTCGGCGTAGGAGGCCAGGTCGGAGGTCAGGTTGCCCTGGGCCGCGACCTCGGAGCGGATGAGGATGTTGCGCAGCACCAGCTGCAGCGGGTACCTCGTGTCGTCACCGAGGAAGATCAAGGCGTCGAAGAACGCGTTCCAGTTCCACACGAGGTGGATGAGGACCATGACGCCCACGAGCGGCTTCGACAGCGGCAGGACGATGGAGAAGAAGTGCCGGAACTCCGATGCCCCGTCGAGCTGCGAGGCCTCCCGCAGCTCCCCGGGCAGGGCCGACCGGAAGTACGTGCGAGCGATCATGACGTTCCACACGGCCAGTGCGTTCGGCAGCACCATCGCCCACACCGAGTCGAGCAGGCCCAGGTCCTTGACCACGAGGTAGCGCGGGATCATGCCGCCGTCGAAGAACATCGTCGTCATGAAGAGAACCGTGAGCAGCCGTCGCCAGGGCAGGTCCCGCCGGGCGAGGACGTACCCGCTGGTCAGCACGAGCGAGCAGCTGACGACCGTGGCGAGCGTCGTGTAGAGCACCGAGTTGCCGATGCCGCGCCACACCGTGGCGTCGGACAGCAGACGCGTGTAGCCGTCCGTCGTGAACCCCTGCGGCAGCAGCCAGACCGCACCGGCGTTGACCGCGTCGGGGTCGCTCAACGAGGCGACGAGGATGAACCACAGCGGGTACAGGATCGCGACCACCGCTCCGCCGAGGACGAGGCCGGCCACGACGGTGTAGGTGCGCTCACCCGCCGACCGCCGACGGGTGCGGGGATGGCTCGGGCCCACGGCCCGTGGACGCGACAGGGCGGGGGCGGTGCGGGCGCTCACTGCCCGGCTCCCCGCTGGAGGCGGGAGACGACCCGCGCGAAGGTGAGCAGGAGGGCGAGGTTGAGCAGCGAGTTGAACAATCCGATGGCGGCGCTGTAGCTGAACTGCGCCTGCTGGAGGCCGGCCTGGTAGATGTAGGTCTGGATGATCTGGGAGGTCTCGAGGTTGAGGGGCGTCTGCATGAGGAGGGCCTTCTCGTAGCTGACGTTCATGAGGTTGCCGACCGCCAGGAGGAACATCACGGCGATGGTCGGCGCGATGCCGGGCAGGTCGACGTGACGCAGGCGTTGCCACGTGTTGGCGCCGTCGACCCGGGCGGCGTCGTGCAGGGCCGGGTCGACGCTCGCGAGCGCGGCGAGGTAGATCACCATCTGGAAGCCGGACTCCTGCCAGACGGTCGTGCCGACGAAGATGGGCCGGAACCACTCGGGCGATCCCATGAAGAGGATGCGCTGTCCGCCGAGGAGCTCGATCGCGTTGTTCACCAAGCCGGTTCGTGGCGACAGCAGCAGATAGAGCATGCCGACCACGACGACGGTCGAGATGAAGGTGGGCGAGTAGAGGACCGCCTGGACGACGGAACGCAGCCGCCCGTCCGGCAGCTGGTTGAGCATGAGGGCGAGGATGATCGGCACCGGGAAGGCGACGACGAGGTTGGTGACCGCGAGACCCAGCGTGTTCTCGAGCAGGGTCGCGAACTGCGGTGAGGTGAAGAACCGGTGGAAGTGCTGGAGGCCGGCCCACGGGCTGCCCGCGAAACCGTCGAACGGGTTGAAGTTGCGGAACGCGATCTGGACGCCGTACATCGGCCAGAACTTGAAGAGCGCGAGGTAGACGAGCGCAGGGGCGAGGAGCGCGTACAGCTGCCACCGGGCCGCCATCCGCGTCGCGAGCGACGGGCCGGTCGTGGGTGCAGGGGCCTGCGGCCCCGCGCCCGGTGCCTCCTGCTTCGGTCGCCGGAGCGTGAGGGCGGTCATGACGCGGGCACCGGGCGGCCGACCGACCCGCGGGACACGAGCGGGCAGTGCAGCAGCTCGACGGTGGGGTCGGTGTCACCCGAGAGCAGGCGAGCGACGCCGCGCCGCCCCATCTCGGCGAACGGCAGCTCCATCGAGGTGAGGCCTGGGCGCAGGTGTGGCGCGATGACCGGCATGTTGTCGAAGCCGACCACCGAGACGTCCGTGCCGACCTTGAGGCCGAGCTCGCCGGCGGCCAGGTAGGCACCCCAGGCGGTGCGGTCGTTGCCGCAGAAGATCGCGCTGGGCCGGCGCTTGCGCCGGAGCAGCTGGGTGGCGAGCCGGTGACCGGCCACGGCGTCACCGTCGCCGTATTTGACGAGGGTCCGGTCGATGCGCAGGCCCGCCTCGGTGAGGGCGTCCACGTAGCCACGTTCGCGCTCGACGACCGCCGGCAGCATCGACTCGGCCGGAGCGATGTTGATGAAGGCCACGCGCTCGTGACCGTGCTCGACGAGGTGTCGGGTGGCCTCGAGTCCGCCGGTGTACTCGTCGGGCGCGACCGCGGGGAGCGAGCCGTCGTCCGCCGTGCCGTTGACGACGACGGTCGGCACCTCGCGCAGCAGCGGCGGGATCTTGAGGCGGCGGTTGTACATCGACGCGTAGACGATGCCGTCGACCTGGCGTGACAGGAGCGAGTCGATGGCGCGCTCCTCGATGAGGGGGTCACCGCCCGTGTTGATGATGAGCATGAGGTGCCCGTCGACCCATGCCTGGTCCTGCGCACCCTCGACCAGGTCACCGGCGAACGGCTCGCTCGCGACGGTGTCACCGACGAAGCCGATGAGGCGCGACTGGCCTTCTCGGAGCGACTTGGCGGCCGAGTTCACCCGGTAGCCAAGGCGGTCCACGGCGTCGAGCACCCGCTGACGGGTCTCGGCCGAGACGCGCGAGCCGGCGGCGTCGTTGAGGACCAGGCTCACCGCAGCCTGGCTGACGCCCGCCTCCCGTGCGACGTCCTTCATCGTCGGGCCGCCCCGACCGCCGGTTCGCGCCATCGCGAACTCCTCACCGTTATACGTTTAACTCGGTCGCCGGCGAATCTAGCCGCGCCGGCTGGTGCCGGTCAAGGGGTCTGTCGTCCTTGCGCATGCCGGTCGTCGCGTCAGGGCACCAGTCGACGCGTGGTTCCGCGACCGTGCGGGGGTGGGCCGACGGAATCCCGCGACACGAGGGGGCACTCGAGCAGGACCGGTTCAGAGCGTCGCTCG
>NZ_JBPGXG010000185.1:0-7107 GCF_056755255.1 Monashia sp. HAY1-5C
GTGCCGCGGTCGAGACCGAGCACCTCCTCGGTGCGGGTGAAGACGTCGTCCCAGAGACGCGCCTCGAGGTGCGACTCCATCTTCGGGAGGTAGAAGTAGGGACCGCTCCCGCGCCGGAGCAGCTCGTGCGTGTTGTGGAAGGCGTAGAGGCCGAAGTCGAGCAGCGCTGCCACGACCGGTGCGCCGTCGAGCGTGACGTGGGCCTCGTCGAAGTGCCAGCCCCGCGGACGCGGCACGATGACGGGTGCCTGCTCCGGGTCGCGCAGGGCGTACTCCTTGCCCTCGGGGCTCGTGAACGCGATGGTGCCGCGGACGGCGTCGCGCAGCGTCACCTGTCCCCCGACGACGTTGCGCCAGTGCGGGGTGTTGGCGTCCTCGAGGTCGGCGAGCCACACCCTCGCTCCGCTGTTGAGGGCATTGATCGCCATCTTGCGGTCGGTCGGACCCGTGATCTCGACGCGTCGGTCGCGCAGGGCGGGAGGCGGTGCGGCGACCGTCCAGTCACCGGACCGGACCTCGGCCGTCTCGGGGAGGAAGTCGAGCGTGCCACCGTCCGCGAGGGCAGCCCGACGCGCGGCCCGCGCGCGGAGCAGCTCGTCACGCCGGGCGCCGAAGCGGCGCTGGAGGTCGGCCACGAGCTCGAGCGCCTCCGGCGTCAGGACCTCGTCGCTTCGCTCGACGGGGGGTCCTGCGACAGTGAGGGTGCCGGTGGCTGTCATGCTCGCTCCTTGCTCACGCCCGCGTGGGGCTGGTTCGTGGTTCGGACACGCGGCCCCGCCTCGCCGGCGGCGGCCGTCCCCCTGCGAGACTGGACGGCAGTGACGCACGGCGCTGGCTGCCCCTGATGGCGCTCGCTGGGCTATGATTTCATCATACGGAAAACTATTCTCACAAACAGCGTTGCGCCTCGTGAGACGACGAGCCGAGAGAGGCAGGGCCGCATGCCCGCACGCACGACCGGGACGCGTTCGAACGCCCGCTCCAGCGCCACGCCCAGCGCGGGCTCCTCGGCGTCCGGTCGCGGCCCCGCGGGCGGCGCGAGGGCCACGGGCGGCGTCCAGTCCCTGGACCGGGCCTTCGCGATCCTCGAGACCATCGCCGACGCCGGCGGCGTGATCAGCCTCTCGCAGCTGGCGGCCGACACGCACCTCCCGCTGCCCACGATCCATCGGCTCGTCCGCACGCTCGTCGACCTCGGCTATGTCCGTCAGGAGCCCTCGCGGCAGTACGCCCTCGGCCCTCGCCTGATCCGGCTCGGCGAGACGACCTCGCGGCGGCTGGCCAGCTGGGCCAGGCCGCACCTGGCCGCCGTGGTCGCGGAGCTCGGCGAGTCGGTCAACCTCGCGATGCTCGACGGCGACCAGGTCGTCTACGTCGGCCAGGTGATGCCCTCGCAGAACTCGATGCGGATGTTCACGGAAGTGGGTCGTCGCGTCGACCCGCACACGACCGCCGTCGGCAAGGCGATCCTCGCATCGCACGACGACGACGAGATCCGAGCGCTGCTCGGGCGCACCGGGATGGCGAGCCGAACGGAGCACTCGATCACGACGCCGGATGCCTTCATCGCCGAGATCGACCGGACCCGCAGCCGCGGGTACGCGGTGGACGACGAGGAGCAGGAGCTCGGTGTGCGGTGTGTCGCGGTCCCCGTGCCGGGCGACGGCCGGCTCGCGGTCTCGATGTCCGGCCCGCTCACCCGGATGGCAGACGGCATGGTCGAGAAGGCCGTGGCGCCGCTCCGCTCGGCGGCGGCCGCCATCGCAGCGGAGCTGAGCACACGCTCCTGAGGTTCGACCGGCCGCCGGGTTCAGGCGCTCTCATCTCCGATCGCGCTCGCGCTCCCGTGCACATCGCGCGCTCCTGGCCGTCATCGCCTCGGCGGGCACGGTAGGTGCAGTGGGGCAGCGCCGGTCAGCAGCTCGAACGCCTGGGTGAGCTCGGCACAGCTGCGGTCCGCGAGCTCCCGACCCTGTAGCGGGGCCTCGGCCAGTCCCCATGCGATGACGTCGGCTGCTTGCTCCATCCCGCGGGTCTCCCAGGGGACGCCGGGCGCGTCCCACGCCCGCAGCTGCATCCGGGCCAGGAACTGCTCCCGGGTCGGCTCGTCGAGGTTCTGCCACATCCACGCGTGCGCGAGCTCGTGCAACATCATCGACCGCTGGAACGGCGTCGCGGCCGCCCCTTCGACGGTGTCGCACAGGTAGATGCTGCTGCTCCTGCCCTGCGGGCGGGCCAGTCCCCATCTGTCGCTGGAACACTCGACCGGATGGGCGTGCTCGTCGAACGCGACGGACGCGACGTCCGGCATGCCGAGGTGAGCGGTGGGGAACCGTCCCATCGCCCAGCGGACCAGATCGTCGGCCGCCTCGGTGCCGTTGTGCACCTCAACCCGCCGCCCGGCCACCGTGACGGTTCCGGTGACCCGGTCCTCGACGGGCGCGGGGAGGACCGCATGCGTCCACCAGCCGTCCGGCAGCTCCGACGCGCTGACGCAGCTGCGCATCGACGCGACGTCGTGGTACCGGCGCTCGGCCACGATCCGGCCCTTCTCGATCTGCAGCTGTGCCGTGACGCCACCCGGGCAGCCGGTGCCGTCGTCACCGGTGTAGGTCAGGTAGGCCGTGAGGGGACCACGGTATTCGGGCCAGTAGCCGTAGAGCGCCGGCCCCCCGCCACCGGGGATCGCGTCCAGCCGCAGCGGCGCCCCACCGTGCTCCGCGGCAAACGACCCGATCGCATCCCGCCCGATGCGCCGCACTCCCAGCACAGAGTCGAGCAGGGTCGCGTTCTCCCCGTAGAGAGCGCCGACCGCACGACCATCGCGTCCGGACCACGCGGACAGGTAGCGGTCCACGAGCCCCCGTGAGGCAGCCAGGTCCTCGCCGAACCACGTGCGCGCGTCGTAGACCGGAGCTGTGAGGAACTGGAGCGACGCCCCGTGCACGGTCCGGGTCGCGGCACCGTCGGCGGCGTGCTCCGACACCAGAAGCTCGTCGGGACCGAGACGGTCACCCCACCCGGGCGGGCGGTCACCGTCCGACCCGGGCGTCAGCCGGTACTCGACGACCGCCCCGGACACGTCGATGTACGACCGCCCCGTCACGCCCTTCTCGATGGAGGAGAACGTGCCCGCGACGAAGCCGGCCACGGCTGGGCGGCCCTGGATCGGCCCCACCTGGTTGCAGCACAGGAGGTGCACGCTGTCGGCCGCCTCGAACATCAGCAGCTCCGCGACGGACCGATGCGACGCGCGGTCCCGCGCCGCGATCCACTGCACGGCGTTCTCGGCCCAGGGCCGGCCCGTTCCGGAACCGGTCAGCAGGGCGACGGACGTCGCGGCGATCGCTCCGAGCACCGCGGCTCCGTGGCCACGTCGTCGTCGACCCGGGTTCCGCGGACCAGCGCGCACACCGAGCATCACGTCAGCCGGGCCACGCCGCGCGGTCGAGGCCGCCGTCTCGGCGACTCGAGTCGGCACCGACGGCTGCGGGTCGCAGCGCCACGAACGGGTGGGTTCGGACGAAGGAGCGGAGCGCAGCCTCAGCGCGCAGGTCCGGCCAGCCGAGGATCCGCGAAGCCAGCATCCCGCGGTACGGGTGCCGTCTGAGGAAATCCCTTGCGACGTCGACGCTTTCCTCGTCCGAGAGGAACCGATGTTGCGGGGTGTACGACTCGCGGCCGACCTCCACGCGCAGGGCGGGACGGGCACGGAGGTTCCGGACCCAGTCGGAGTCGGGACCCCACCCGGAAAGGATGACGACCTCACGGGTAGTGGGCTCATACCGCATCACCATCGCCGTCATCGGATGCGCCCGCCCCGTGGTGCGTCCAGCGTGGACGAGCAGCATGAAGGTGCGACCGAGAAGCCGACCCCATCCGCGGCGGTAGAGGACCAGGGGGAGCCGGAACACTGCGAGTGCCAACCGGCCCGGCCGCCGCCGAAGCCCGAGAAGGGGTCGGTCGTGCCAGGCCCTGGCCGCCTGACTGTTCTTCACGATTCCACCTTCCTTGCTCCGCCTTCCTGCACGACCGGGCCGCGTCTTCGACGATCCGGGTGCACAGGTGCACCCGGATCGTCGAACCGCACCGACAGGCGTAGCCCGCTCGTGGACCCTCCAGGGGTCCGTCGGGCGTCAGGCGTGGGCCGCCGGTGCGTCGTGCGCGTGCACGAACCCGGCGTGGTCGACGATCTCCATCAGCCACACGACGAGGATCGAGCCCATGAACACGGCCAGCAGTACCTCGGCGGCGGCAGCCTCGGCGAAAGCCAAAGCCACCAGTCCGAGGACCAGCGCGACGACGGCGACACCGGTTCCCACCTTGCCGACTCGGTCGAAGGCGTCGCCGCTCCTCATGACGAGGAACGCGACGGTGCCCAGGACGAGGCCGACGGCTGACATCCCGCGGGGGTCCTTGACGAACGGCATCTCGCCGTTGACCAGGTAACCGACGTAGGGGACGCCGATGGCAACGACGAGGATGGTGCCGACCAGGTCTTTGAGTCTCAGTCTCATGATCACACCTCCTTCCACCGTCCACCCTGGTCCGCGTTCGGCTCACGCAGCAGAGGCGAAGGTCTCGCGCGCGGGGTGATGGTCGAGACACGGCAGGCGACGCATTGCCTAGTGCAGAACGACGATCAGGTTCATCGCTGCGTGCAGGATGAGGGGCGGATACAGGCTGCCCGTCACCGCGCGCGCATATCCGTACACGACGCCCCAGACGGCGGCGTTCAACACCTGCACCGCCACGAAGCCGATGGGTACCCCCACGAGCGCGTTGGCAGCGTGCAGCAGACCGAAAGCGATGCCGCCTGCCCACACGGCGAGCGTTGTGCCCATGTGGTCGGGGTAGATGCGAGCGAATGCGGCGCACAGCATCGCGAAGACGGCACCGCGCCACATCGTCTCCTCGACCAGCGGAACGGTGACAACCTCGGTGATCAACCACTCGTGGCCGCTGTAGGGAGTGGTGCCGCGGGTCAGGAGGAGGTACCCACCCACGATGCCGCAGTTGGCGAGGAGGGTCAGCAGAAGCCGTCGCCAGTGACGTCGAGTCTCACCCTGCCGCAAGCCCAGCATTCGAGGTCGCCAGACAGAGACCACCGCGAGCGGGACGATCAGATGCAGGCGAGAGGCGAGCCCGTACGCCGTCGCTAGCCACACTGACGCGCCGATCGGAGGGAATCGGGAGGTGACGAAGTGGTTGAAAGCCTGGTCGAGAAGCACGAAGGCAGCTGAGAAGGCGGCCAGCGCCAGGATGACCAGCATCGCCCTCGCCAGCGCACGCGGGGGCGGTCCCTGGCCCAATGCAGGGTTGTCTCGCGCTGGCTCAACACGAGTCACGTCAGCCGCCCCGCTCGTGAGCCTGTTCTGTCAAGGCCCACCGGGCACCGACGCCTGCTTGCGACCCCGCGCGAAGTACACGATCGGCCCGACCCAGCTGATCGCGATGATGGCGGCCCACTTCGCCTTGCTCCCGTTGACCTCGGCAGCGTCTCGGCGGGCGAGGTCGACCCACGCCGTCGCCGCCATGGACAGCTGCACGGAGGCGGCCACCAGAGTGGCTGTCCTCTGCCTGCTGCTCAGGTCCGACCACTGCTTGGTCCGCCGCCGGTTCATGGTTCCTCCCTCATCCCTCATGCCCGACGTCACTCATCCGACGAGAGCTCGGAGGGGACGACCGCCACGGGAGTTCGAGCGTGCGTGAGCACGCGCAGGCTCACGGACCCGAGGACGAGCCCGGCGAATCCGCCATGGCCTCGGCTGCCCACGACGAGCAGCTCGGAGCCGGCCGACTCCTCGATGAGCGTCTCGACCGGGTGCCCGCGCACCAGCGTGGACTCGACCATCACGTCCGGATACTTGTCGCACCAGCCCGCCAGCTGCTCCGAGACCAGCCGGGCCTCGCTGTCCCGCGCGGTGTCCGACCAGTCCATGGCACCGGCCAGATAGGGCCCGGTGTCCTGCCACCACCAGCACGCGACGGCCGTGAGCGCGAGGCCCAGCCTGCTGGCCCGGTCGAAGGCGAAGGCCACGGCAGGACCACAGGCCTCGCTGCCGTCCACCCCGACCGTGAGGTGCCGCCGATACGTCCTTTCCCCAGCGAGGAAGCTCGACTCAGCCAGCCGCATCGTGTCGTTGACCACCACGAGAGGGCAGCCGCTACGGCCCGCGAGCTGCGTCGCGATCGCGCCACCGACGACGGCTTCCACGGTGCCCTGACGCTGTCCGCCGAGCACGACCATCTCGGAGGTCTGAGCGCGAGTCAGCAGCTCGCGGGCCGGCGGCCCGGTCACCGTCTCGTACCTCATCTCGAGGCCGGGAGCGTGCTGCTCCACCACTGACATCGCGGACTCCATGACGACGCGCTCCTCGCGTCGCGGGTCCGTGCCCGGGAGCGGCTCTCCGGCCCATGGCTGGACGTGCAGCACGTGCAGGGCGCGGTTGCGCGACCTCGCCTCGTGCACGGCCCAGCACAGGGCGCCGCGGCTGCTTCGGCGCCCGTCATAGCCGACGAGGATCGCCCCAGGGGAAAGAGTGTTCGTGGTCATACACCGATCGTGGGCGGCAGGGCTCCTCGTCGGCAGGGACCAAGGGCCCGCCCCCGTGTCACCCCCGAAGGCCTCCCTCGAAGGCCTCCGCAGATGTCAGGACCTTCGACCCGTGTCGCGCCGTGCCGCCGCCGAAAGTCTGGAGACAGAGCACGATCCAAGGAGGAGCCATGGTCACGGTGCGGCACCAGGACAGAGACGGACAGACGGTCACGAGCACCGCCCCCCGGCGCGGCGCCCACCCTGACGAGGGAACCACCGTCGTCGTCGGCTACGACGGCACCCACGGGGCCGATGCGGCGCTCGACTGGGCGGCCCGGGAGGCGAGCCGCCGTGGCAGCGGGCTTCTCGTCCTGTGCGCGAGTCCCTACGTCGGCGTCGAGGGCGACGGGCTGACAGGCAGCGCGCTGCTGCCAGTGGACCTCGACCAGCGGGCTCGGCAGGTCGTGGCGGCCGGCCGGGACCGCGCGCGGACCGTCCTGGACGGCGACCGCATCGTGGCCGAGGCCGTGCGCGGCGGGGCCGTCGCGACGTTGGTCGACGCCTCGAGA
>NZ_JBPGXG010000186.1:0-7040 GCF_056755255.1 Monashia sp. HAY1-5C
ACCCCAGCGTGGGTGACCTCGGGTACTACGCGCCCGGCAACGACCTCGTCTTCTACTACGGCGACCAGTCCTACTACAACGGCATCGTCATCCTCGGCGCCCTCGATGCCCACGCCACGTCACGCCTGGCTCAGCTTCCTGGCGACCTCACCGCTCACCTCAGCGGGCTCGACTCCTGACCCCGATGACCGAACGACCCCCACTCCGCGAAAGGACCCGATCGTGAAGTTCACCCAAAGCGGCGGCCAGACCGCCACCGGACCCAGTGACTGGTTCACGGGCACCGTCTACATCGACGGCATCCGCAACCCCGACCGCCAGTCCGCCGTCGGCTGCGCCCACGTCCGCTTCACCCCGGGCGCCCGCACCGCCTGGCACACCCACCCCCGCGGCCAGACGCTGTACATCACCGACGGCATCGGCTACGTCGCCCACCGCGGCGGACCCGTCCAGGAGGTGCGCCCCGGCGACGTCGTCTACATCGAACCCGGCGAGGAGCACTGGCACGGCGCCACACCCGACAGGTTCATGGCTCACATCGCCATCCAGGAAGCCGACGGCGACGGAGAAGTCGTCACGTGGCTCGACGACGTCACCGACCGCGAATACCGCCGCTGAAGCCTCTCCCCAGGCACTGGGTGATCTCGCCGACCGTCTCGAGGATGCGGTGTCTTGGGACGGTTCGGTCGGAGGAGGTGTCACGCGAGGTGGTGGACGGCAGAGGGGGCCGGTCAGCCGGGCCCGCTGCGGGCTAGTGGTTCTCGGAAAGGCTCCACATGGTCCACAGCTCCGTCCGCATCCGGCGGGGCTGCCGCAGGGTGTAGGTCACCGCCTGTGCGATGTCACCGGGCTCCATGAAGTGACCCTGCGAGGGGTCCTGGTCGCCGAAGCGGCCGTCGGCCGCCGCGAAGGGCGTGTTGACGCCGGCCGGTGCGATGGTCGTCGTCCGGATGCACTCGGCGCGCAGCTCCCGATCGAGCGCGTAGCCGAGGTTGATCTGGGCGCCCTTGGTGGCGGCATACACAGCCTCCCTGCCGCCGCCGATGAGCAGACCGGCGACGGAGCCGATGACGACGATGTCGCCGCCGTCGCCCTGGTCCCGGAACTGCCGGACGGCTGCACGGGCGAGCCAGATCGTGCCCTTGACGTTGACATCGACCATCAGCGCCACTTCCTCCGCGGAGTAGTCGAGCACTCCGCCGTAGAAGCCGATCGCGGCGTTCGCGACCACGGAGTCCACCCTTCCGAAGGCTTCCACGCCAGCGGCGACCAGGGCGTCGGCCGTGGCCTCCTCGCGGACGTCACCGACGCTGACGACCAGCCGGCTCTCGTCCCACTCCTCGGAGAGGCGGCTCACCGTGTCGGCACGCAGGTCCCCGGCCACGACCCGACCGCCGCTGTCGAGGACCGAGCGGGCGATGGCCCCGCCGATGCCGCCGCCGGCGCCGGTGACGACGACGACCGTGTCCTTCAGGTTTCGTCCGTAGGTTTGCCTCACAGGTGCTCCTTCTGACCGGAGGGTGGTGGTCACTTGATCGCTCCCATCGACAGGCCGCGGACGAGCTGCTTCTGGGCGACCCAGCCGGCGACGATGACCGGCAGGGCGGCGATCGTCGCTGCGGCCGACAGGACCGCCAGGAACTGCCCGCGTCCGTCGACGAAGCTGCCGAGGAAGGGCGGCGTCGTCCGAGCGGCCGAGCTCGTCAACAGCAGGGCGAGGAAGTACTCGTTCCAGGCGAAGATGAAGCTGATCAGCGCCGCGGCCGCGACCCCGGGCAGGACGAGCGGCAGGACGATCCGCACGATCTCGCGGAACATGCCGGCCCCGTCGACGCGCGCCGCCTCGATGATCTCGAAGGGGACCTCGAGGAAGAACGAGCGCATCATCCACACCGTGACAGGTAGGTTCATCGCGCCGTAGACGATCGCGAGCACGTAGACGTTGTCGAGCAGCCCGATCGTCTTGAAGATCATGAACAGCGGCAGGACGATCGCGGCGAGGGGCATGAACCGGGTCGAGATGAAGAACGAGAGCGAGCCCTCGACGTTCTTCACGCGGCGGATCGACAGCGCGTACGCGGCCGGGATCGCGAGTGACACCGAGATGATCGTCGAGATCACCGCGACAGTCAGCGAGTTCTGGAGGTAGCCGGTCATGCCACGGTCCATTGCGAGCTGGTAGCCCTCGGTGACGGGCTTGAAGATGAACGTCGGGTTGACCGACGACGCGAGCGACTCCGGCTTGAACCCGTTGAGGACCATCCAGAGGACGGGAAAGAAGAAGACCAGCACCAGGATCCACGTGACGAGGGTGGTGAGGGCCCTCCTGGCGGATCCGTTGGACCTGTTGCCGTTCATCGGCTTCCTCCTGCCATGAAGACCTTGAAGACGCTCTTGAGAGCGATGGTCGCGACGATGATGGTGAGGACGACGGTCACGACGCCGTATGCGGCTGCCTGCCCGACGTCGAGGCCGATGAAGGCTCGCTCGTAGAGAAGGTAGGCAAGCGTCTTGGTGCCGCCGGTCCCCTTGGTGAGGATGGCGATCGGGTCGAAGACCTGCAGGATGATGACTGACCCGAGCAGTACCCCGATCTCGACGTACATCCGCAGGTGCGGCAGCGTGATCCACGTGAAGGTCCGCCACGTGCCGGCGCCGTCGACCTGCGCGGCCTCGAGGATTCCCTTGTCCTGCCCCTGCAGACCGGCCAGCAGGATCAGCATCATGAACGGCGTGAACTGCCAGGTCAGCACGATGATGACCGTGGCCATCGGGTACTGGGTGCTCCATGGGACGACGGGCAGGTGCAGCGACTGCAGGACCCAGTTGATCATCCCGATGTTGGTGTCGAACATCGAGTACTTCCAGATGAGTGACGCGGCCGCCGGCATGATGAGGAAGGGCGTGATCATCAGGGTCCGGGCCACGGCGCGGCCGCGGAACGTGCGGTCGAGCAGGACGGCGAAGAGCAGGCCGAACAAGACGGCCAAGGTGACCGAGAAGGCCGTGATGAGAACCGTGGCACGGATGGCGGGCCACAGGTCACCGGAGGTCAGCGCGCTCGTGTAGTTGTCGAAACCCGCGAAGGCGCGGTCGTTGGGGTAGAGCAGGTTCCACTTCGTCAGCGAGAACCCGATGGTGGTCAGGAACGGGATCTGCGTCAGCAGGATGAGGAAGACGACGGCGGGAAGCAGCAGGCCCCGGTTGCGCCAGAGCTCCTTCCGCTTCAGGCGCCGATTGTCCGTCGCCGTGGTGGTGCGGACGTCCTCGAGCTCGGTCGGTTGGGTGGTAGTGGTGGTCATGTCGGCACTCCCTCGTGCGACTGCGGGGTCGGAGAAGGTGGGTGGTGCCGGGCCCGTGGAGTGCCGGACCCGACACCACGTGTCATCGGGGCGTCACTTCTTGTGCTTGTCGCCAGCCGCCTGGGCGACTGCCTGGCACTTGCCGAGCGCGTCGTCGACCGTGCCCCGGTTGGCCAGGTAGTCGGCGACCAGCTGGGCGCACTGGTTGCCCACGTCCTGGAACTCCGGGATGGAGACGTACTGGATGCCGACCCACGGCTGCGGGTTCACCCCCGGCTGCTTCGGGTTGACGGAGCTCATCACGTCGAGGGTGATGGGCGCGTACGCCTTGGCGGCCTGCTTGTACTCGGGGATCGAGTAGGTCGAGGTGCGCGAGCCCGGCGGCACGTTGGACCAGCCGATCTTCTGCCCGACGAGCTTGATGTAGTCCTTGCTCGTGGCCCACTTGACGAACTTGACCGCGGCGTCCTGGTTCTTGGAGGTGGCCGGGATGGCGAGGTTCCAGCTCCAGAGCCAGCCCGACTCCTTCGTGCTGTCCACCGGCATGTGGGCGTAGCCCATCTTGCCCTTGACCGGAGAGTCGGCAGCCTCGAGCATCGACGCCGCCACCGACGCGTCAGCCCACATCGCGGCCTTGCCCTCCTTGAGCGCCGTCAGACACTCGTTGAAGCTGTAGGAGACTGGGTCCTTCTCGCCGGAGTCGTCGAGCATCGTCTTGTAGAACGTCACGGCGTTCTTCCACTCCGGGGTGTCGACCGTGGCTTTCCAGTTGCTGTCGTACCAGTTCCCACCGAAGGTCTGCACGACCGTCGTGAGTGGAGCGAACAGGTCGCCCCAGCCCGGCTTGCCCCGCATGCAGATGCCAGCCATGTCGTTGGTCTTGACCTTCTTGGCCGCCGCCGCGACCTCCTGCCACGTCGGGTTCTGCGAGATCTTGACGCCGGCCTTGTCCAGGACCTCCTTGTTGTACATGAGGATCGAGGACTCGCCGTAGAAGGGGACGGCGTAGAGCTTGCCGTTGTAGGTGTTGACGTCACGCACCGGCGGGAGCAGGTCGTCGACGTCGTAGGAGGAGTCCTTCTGCAGTTCGGGGGTGAGGTCGACGAGCCAGCCGTTGGCGCCCCACTGCGGCGTCTCGTAGGCGCCGATGGTGACGATGTCGTACTGGCCGGCGCCGCTGGCCACGTCCGCCGTCACGGCGGCCCGCAGGTCGCTCTCCTCCATGACCTGGAAGTTGACCTTGACGCCCGGGTTGGCCGCCTCGTACTCGGTCTTGAGCTTCTCCATGTCCTTCATCTGGCCGTTGTTGACCGTGGCCAGCTTGAGGGTGACGGTGCCACCGGCTCCCCCGGTCGAACCGCCGCCGGCCTGGACGGCTCCGGACGAGCACGCGGCCAGGGCCACGGTGATCGCCACCATGCCCGTGCCGAACGTGAGCATGCGCTTGTTCGCAAGCATTCCCAACTCCTTTGGTAGGCATCTCTCGTTCCACCCGGCCCGAGCGCCAGCGGCATACGGGAACGGTGGCGGCCAAGGGCCCGGACGCGTCGTCCGGCGTGGACTTGACTGGAACTTGCCGGAACGCTAGAGGGGCCGCGCCGGCGTCAACAAGGACACAGGCGGTGCGCTGTTGGTACTATTTTTCGGATGGATGTCGACCGGAGCCGCCCTCGAAGCCAGAACTTCGCACGGAGGCTGCAAGGACGACGTCCCTGCTGCAAAGGAGCCGACAATTTCGTATCGACCGGGTCCCCCGCCGGATCGAGGCACCGCCCGTGGGGCGAAGCCGGCACGTGCGGCCACCCGTCCGCCGAGTGCCACGATGAGCCCAGCCATTCGGCGTGAGTACATCCCTCCGCACCCGCAGGCCTCGGTGCGTGTCCTCACGCATGACTTCCCAAGTGAGATCTGCGGCTGGGGCGCCCACCCCGAGTACGAGATCCACCTCATCACCAAGACGCGTGGCAGCTTCATCGCCGGCGACTACATCGGTACGTTCACGCCGGGACACGTCAGCATGATGGGGCCAGAGCTGCCTCACGACTGGGTCAGCGACCTGGCCGAGGGACAGGTCGCCGTCGACCGGGATGCCGTCATCCAGTTCAGCGACGAGTGGATCCGCGGGGCGATGAAGCACCTGCCGGAGCTGGTGGAGCTCTCGGAGGTGCTGCAGCGCTCGACCCGCGGACTCGTCTTCTCCGGCGCGACCGCGTGGCGCGCAGCCGAGACGATCCTGGCGTGCGTGCACAGCCAGGGGGTCGAGCAGCTGGCCCACCTCTTCAAGCTCCTGGCGCTCTTCGCACAGGCCCCCCATGACGAGTACGAGGTCGTGGCGAGCGAGTGGTTGGGTCGGCCCACGGATGCCGCGTCGCGCGACGCCGGCGAGGCGGGCCTGGCGTACATCTTCGACAACCTCACCGGGGACATCCGGCTCTCGACTGCGGCCCGACTCGCCTACATGTCGGAGCCGACGTTCTCCAAGTACTTCAAGACGGCCACGGGAATGACTTTCTCGAGCATGGTCAAGAAGCTGCGGATTGCCTACGCCAGACGCCTTCTCGACACCACTGAGACGTCAGTGGCGCAGATTGCCCAGATGAGTGGCTACAACAACATGGCCAACTTCAACCGGCAGTTCCTCGCCGAGGTGGGGACGACGCCCACGAACTACCGGCGTCTCGAGAGCGCACAGAAGCCGCCGCCGGAGATCTTGAGCCTCAACCGGCGCGCACCGTCGGACTGAGCTCCGTCCCACTCGGTCGGGTCCAGTGCCGGTGGGAGAGCGGCGGCCTCCAAGGGAAGCCGTCCACGGGCCTGACCCACCATGATCAAGGCCCTCGGTTTCTTGACCGAAGCTCAGACGGTTGCGAGGTTCACGGGCATGGCTGCCGCCCGCACCATGACACGCGCCATCTGCGGCATGATCGGCATGGATCCAGCCGCCGACCACAGCTCGCTGGGCGACGCCGTCGTGGAAGTGGTCGACGCTGACGCCCTCAGCGCGAAGACGGGCAGCCAGCTCATCGCCCGTTCGGAGCAACGACCGTGCACTCGGCGCATCGGGAACCCGGAAGCTGCCGGGTTCGACCCGGTCGGGGGTGGCCGTGTACCCATCACCCAGGTTCGAGGAGCCGTCGCCAGATCGGGTCGGAGGCCCGCGGGCTGATGCTCTCGATCGGCAAGGCCGCCGCTCGGCGGCAAGGTAGGGCGAGATCAGGGGGTCCTCTGAGCGGTATGCGCGTTCTCGTGCCGAGGGCTGGTAGTGCGTGCTGACATGGCACCATGCTGACTTCGCAGCCGCCCCCGGCGGTTCAGGCCGAGGCTGCGGCTCTGCAGGCGGCCGTCCGGCACATCGTGCCGGCCCGAACGGACACCAACCTGCTCATCGGGTCCTGGAACCTGCGCGGGTTCTCCGACGTGACCGAGTCCTGGGACCCACCGGCGAACGCCATCCCGCGACGGGACCGGCGCGCGATCACCCTCATCGCCGCCGTCGCGTCCGCGTTCGACGTCGTCGCCGTCCAGGAGGTCCGCCGGGACACCACAGCCCTGAGAGCGTTGACAACCACGCTCGGGCAGGACTGGCAGTTCGTCTGCAGTGACGTCACCGAGGGCCAGGCCGGCAACGGGGAGCGCCTGACGTTCCTGTACGACTCCACACGGGTCCGCCCCTCCGGGCTCGTCGGCGAGATCGTCCTGCCCCCGCAGGCGGCCACGGCCGCGGCACAGTTCGCCCGC
>NZ_JBPGXG010000187.1:0-6862 GCF_056755255.1 Monashia sp. HAY1-5C
GAGCGTGGACAGGTACTTCATCGCCGCGCCGAAGATCGCCACGTGGGTCGGGTGCTCCCTGGCCCAGTCGTCGAGGTCGGCCAGGCTGCGCCACCAGCTCATGCCGAAGCTCTTGTCGGTGGGTCGACCGTCGGCGTCGAGCAGGCGCACGTATCGGTTCGCGTAGCAGCCCACCGTCCGTCCCTCGTCGCGGAGGAACTCCATGCCGGCTCGGAGGGTGGGTTCGACCTCCTCGAGGTACATCCGGCGCTCGTCACCGTCGGTGTCGGTCCAGTCCTGCCCGGAGCGGATCAGACAGAGGTTGTGCTGGCCGGAGACTCGCCACCTTGCGCCGTTGGCCTCCGGTCGAGGCACGTCACCCGGCAGCAGCGCGTCGGTCTGGGATGCGGGGAGCCGGTCACGTGCCCCGCCCCAGTAGGCATGCTCGAGGACCTCGCCGCTGAGCCCGTCGGCCATCCGTGCGACACCTTCGCGGCGGTCGTTGGAGAACAACGTCTCGAACCGGGACACCGACGGTCGCAGGGTCTCGACGAAGAAGCCCGCCGTGTCGGTGAGGTGCTGGTCGCCGAGCCAGACGGCGTGGGCTCCGGCGAACCACCGGTCGTAGCGCTCCGGCTCGTCCCAGTAGGCGATGGTGATGATGGTCGTGTAGCCGGCTTCGTCGACGTACGTTGCCCGGTCGCAGTGCCGTGGACCGTCTGCGGCCGAGCACTCGTGGTCAAGCCGCGACAGAGCCGAGGTCACGCGCTCCGGCGCCGGCCCGGTGCCGTCGTACTGGACACCCAAGCAGGCCATCACCACCCGAGTCGTCGTCGGGGCGAACCGGGCCACGTAGGACGGGTACGGCGGCTGCCAGCCGGCCCTCAGGTGCGACTGTTCGGAGCGTGTCTGCGCCAGGTGCGGCGGGATTGCGGATTCCATCAGCGTCTCCTGCTTCTTCGTGGTCAGGCCACCCCCTCGGGAGGCGGCGTTTCGACCGCGCGGGGGCGCGGGGTCGTGCTGCTGCTGGGGTCACGTGTCCTAGGCGCCGACGGCCAGCGCCGAGCGGCGCGGGAGGGCTTGGGCCTTCTCGTGCAGGTCGTCGTGGATCGCTTTGGCGATGTCGGCGCTGCGACTTACCAGCACCGGCAGGCCGAAGGTGAAGAAGAAGGCGCCCCGGGTGAGGTCACCCAACGCGTACAGCGCGCCCGGCCCGTCGCGTCCGACGACCGCGCTCGTCCGTGCCAGCACCTGCAGGCCGCCCGCGTGGTGCCGGCGCGCCAGACCGTGGGCGATGGCCGAGTCCACGAGCGGCTCGACCTTGGGATGCACGCCGTAGACGGCCGGGGTGATGGCATTGACGACGTAGTCGACGTGCTCTCTTGCCGTGGCCAGCTGGACGTCGAAGGCCTTCCGGCGGGGCATGACTGAGGTCACGCCGCCTCTCACCGTCAGCTGACCCGAGTCCAGCATCGCGAGGATCTTCCTTGCGTTGACCTGCGGCATGGGGCAACAGCGGCTGATGATCGAACGCAGCGTCGCGGGCGACGCCAGGATGCGACGCTGGTCCTCGGGGGTCAGGCTGTACCAGATGTCTTGCCAGACCAGAGGTATCGACTTCTGGAAGATGAACGTCTCGAGGTCCGCTGCGTCGTGCGGCCGCTCGAGCTGCCGGCGCAACCATGCCGCCTGGTTCGCGGGTCCGGGTGCGGCGGGAAACAGCCCCCGGGTTCTCCCTCCCCAGGCCTGCACCTCCCGGTTGACGAGGCGCTCGACATCGACGAGGGGATACGTGCCGGTCGAGCAGGCAAGGTCGACCAGCTGCTCCGAGGTCAGGTGCTTCGCCGTCCAGGGCGGGCCGGGGCGCCGTACCAGCGGGAGGACTCCGGATCGTGAGTACATCCGGATCGGCCCGTTGTGCCCGCGTTCCCTCAACGCCACGGCGACGTCCACCGCGGTCAAGCCACTGCCCAGCACGCCGACCGCGGCATCCGAGCGTATGCCGTCGAGACGCTCGCGGGTCGGGTACGGGTCTGCGACGTACCCGTCGCAGCCGTCGAGACGGAACGGGTTGCCAAGCACACTGCCGCCGGCGCACAGGATGACGTAGTTGAACTCGTCGCGGCGGCTCCCAGCTCCCACGACGTAGCGCGACGAGCCGACCGGTACGAGCGAGGTGGCGCTCTCTTGCACGAACTCCACCGTCCAGCCCCGGCCGCGCAGGTCATGCACGAGCCCCTCCGCGTGCTGCAACAGGTACTGCCCGTACCGCTGGCGCGGGAGAAATACCTCCTCGGCGCTTCCGGGATCCAGGTCACCCTGACGCACCAGCCACCGCTTCGCGTGCGCGGTGTCCCCCTGACGGACGGACATGGCCTCCACCGGAGCGTTGGCGAGGATGTACTCACTGTCGGGCGCGAAGACTCGCCCGCGCCACGGCTCGGGGGCCGGGTCGTAGAGCGTCAGGCTGATATCGGGGTGACTGCGCAGGGCCTGGCTCAGGCTGTCCAGCATGCAGGCGCCCGCAGTCCCGAGCCCGACGACGGCGATTCTCATGCGTACTCACTCCCCAGGGCCTCGGCAGCGTGGGACGGGTGCCCCAGGGCAATTAAGACGCATCGACGTCCATTTGCCCCGGTTCGATGCGTTTTACATACGGTTTTCCCGCTTTCCCTTTACCAAGCTCTCAGAATGCGCCGGACGCATCCCACGCCGGGACAACGTCGCACCCCAGAAACGACCGTTCTCGGAGCACCTGCCACGGCAGCCAGCGTCGTGCTCGCGCGATTCTGCGCTCAGCAGCAGGCCGGCACGCGGGGTGGTCACGCGCGGATCCTGCGCAGCACGTCGATGCGGTAGTGCTGGGCAGGGCGTCACGATCCAGCGCTGCCGGCACAGGAGTGGCGGCAGCCCCACCTCGGTCTCGTGGGAAGGGTGCGACCGAGGACAAGCGACGTCGGGCTCGAACCCAGAGGAGGGTCTTCTGGGGCGTTCGCCGTCGCGCGGAGCAGAACCGTTGGTCGACATCGTTCGAGCGGCATCGAGAGCTCGTGCGCCTGAGCCACCGGGAGGGCGAGGTCATCGCCGCGCTGCGGCGTCAACGGCTGCGCCGAGAAGCGCGACCGACAACGGCTTGGGCAGCCGCAAGGACCTCCCGATGCCGTTCGGGTACCTGCTGGTCGGGGCTGCGGTCGTGCTCGTCATCTCGTTCATCGCGCTGGTCGTGTTCTGGCGCGAGCCGCGGGTGCGCACTCGGCACCGACGTAGACCTCGAGAGCCAGCTGCTCACGGTGCGCCGCAATAGGCTGCGACCCAAGTACTCCCACGGATGTGATGGAACGTGCGGCAAGGCCAAGGCCGGCTACTGCCCGCAACGAGTTCGCACCAATCCGGACACCGACACGACCAAGTCCCGTGCCGGCCGGCGCCAGATCGGCCTCCCAGCCCAACTTGCGCACCTCCTCGCGCAGCACAAGACGATCCAGGACCGCGAGCGTCAACATGCGGGTGACGCCTGGACCGAGGGAGGCTGGGTCTTTACGACAGAGACCGGGGCGCCGATCAGCCCGCGCACCGACTCGAGCCACTGGAAGCAACTCCTCAAGGACGCCGGCATCCATGACAGCCGGCTGCACGACGCCCGTCACACGGCGGCCACCATCCTGCTGCTGCTCGGCGTGAGCCAGCCGACGATGATGAGCGTGATGGGCTGGTCCAACCCCGCCATGGCCCAGCGGTACGCGCACGTCGTCGACCCGATCCGCCGCGACGTCGCCGAGCGCCTCGGCGGCCTCTTGTGGGACCCCGCCGAACCCCGCCGGGAGCTCAAATGAGACTACGAATGAGACGAGGACGGGAAACGCCGGTCAGGGCCCGAAGGCTCTGACCGGCGTTTCCGCAGGTGAATGGCGGTGGCGGTGGGATTTGAACCCACGGTGGAGTCACCCCCACACACGCTTTCGAGGCGTGCTCCTTAGGCCGCTCGGACACGCCACCGAGAGGAGACCTTACCGGAGCCTCCGGCCCTCGAAGAAATCGACGAGGAGCTCGGCCGACTCCCCTGCACGGACCCCGCCGACGATGTCGACGTTGTGCGTGGCGAGCGGGTCACGCGTCAGGTCCCAGACCGAGCCGCACGCTCCGGCCTTGGGGTCCCAGGCACCGAACACGACCCGGTCGAGGCGCGCCTGCATCGCCGCGCCGGCGCACATGACGCACGGCTCGAGGGTGACGACGAGCGTGCAGCCGTCGAGCCGCCAGGTTCCCCTCGAGGCGGCCGCCTCGCGCAGCGCGACGACCTCCGCGTGCCCGGTCGGGTCACCTGCCGCCTCGCGGACGTTGCAGCCGCGGCCGATGACGGCCCCGTCGCCGTCGAGGACGATCGCGCCGACGGGCACGTCCTCGCTCGACGCCGCGGCCGCCGCCAGCTCGAGTGCCTCGCCCACCCAGGCGTCGAACAGGTCGGCGGGCGTCGGGACGGCCGGGTCGGTGGAGGTCTCGGATCGCGTAGCCACGCGCTAAGTTTCCACCCATGGACGTCCACGTCGCAGATCACCCGCTCATCGCCCACAAGCTCACGTACCTGCGCGACAAGCGGACCGACAGCCCGACGTTCCGTCGCCTTGCCGAGGAGCTCATGACGCTCCTCGCCTACGAGGCCACGCGCGAGGTGCGCGTCGAGCCGTTCGAGATCGAGACGCCGGTCGCGGCGACCACCGGCATCAAGCTGTCCAACCCCAAGCCGCTCATCGTGCCCATCCTCCGGGCCGGCCTGGGAATGCTCGAGGGGATGGTCCGTCTGCTGCCGAGCGCGGAGGTCGGGTTCCTGGGCATGCAGCGCAACGAGGAGACGCTCGAGGCCGTCACGTACGCCAACCGCCTGCCGGACGACCTCACCGGGCGCCAGGTGTTCGTCCTCGACCCCATGCTCGCGACGGGCGGCTCGATGGGCGACGCCATCACGTACCTCGTCCAGCGCGGCGCCGACGACATCACCGCGGTGTGCCTCCTCGCCGCCCCCGAGGGCGTCGAGCACCTGCGGTCCGCCACCGAGTCCCTCGGCGTGCCGGTCAAGGTGGTTCTCGGCACCATCGACGAGAAGCTCAACGAGAAGGGCTACATCGTGCCCGGCCTCGGCGACGCCGGCGACCGCCTCTACGGCGTCGTCTGACCGATGCGTCAGCGCGGCACCGAGTCGCCCCACTCGGCGTCGCGCGCCGCACGGTACCGCTCACGGTCCTTCTTCGAGACGACCTCCCGGCCCGCTGAGCCGTCGGGGCGACAGACCCGGAACTCGACGAACCCCTTGTGCTTCAACGGCCGCCGAAGGATCCGCGCGGAGTCGGGTTGCGTCGCAACGACACCCGGTGCGGCCGCAGCCACCCACGAGAACTTCTCGTCCTCGTAGGACAGCTGGGCCCCCTTGAGCCGGCGATGCTCGGCCGACCGACTGACGCGAGCGCCGAAATGACACCAGTCCGGTTGCACCAGAGGACAGTCCTCGGCGTGCGGGCAGGGGCCGAGGAGGGTCCACCCCGCCACCCGGAAGGTATCCCGGACCCTCAGCACCCTGGCGTAGCCGTCCGGTGTTCCCGGCTCGGCGACGACGACGACGCTGCCACGCGCCATCGCGTTGAGCACGAGCACGTCCTGTTGTGACGCGTCGAGCTCGCTCAGCACGTACGAGACGGTGACGAGGTCCGCGCGCTGGTCCGGCCAGCGTCCGGCCACGGCGCGCTCGAACCGCGCGGATGCCAGGGACGGCACCGGCGCGTCACCCACGAGGGCACGGCCCAGCCGCAGGGCCTCGTCGACCTGGTCCAGGACGGTGATGCGCTCGAGCGTCGGAAAGGCAGCCGCAGCGGCCCACGCCGCCGCCCCGGTGCCCCCGCCGAGGTCGAGCTGGGTGGTCGGCGCGAAGCCGGACGCCGCGACGTCGTCGAGGATCCTCCTCAGCGCTGCATGGGTCGCGGGCATGCGGTAGGCGGCATAGGCGAGAACGTGCGCGGCCGACGCGAGGATGGGCGCCTCGGCTGGCGCGACGGCGCGGTACCGTTCCACGAGCGCCTCGGTGGTGCGCGCGAGCTCCCGCTGGTCGGCGCCCCGGACCGCGCTGGCCAGGGCGTCTCGCAGCTCGTCGGCGAACGTCGTGGTCGGGCGCGGCACCCGCCGAGGATATCGACGCCGATGGTCAACACGCGGACGTCGGTACCTCGGCACAGAAGCCCCTTACGGCACACTGGTTCCATTCCTGTGCCGTTGTGACTGTCAGGGCAGCCTCGGCCCCACCCTCCAAGGAGCGACATCCGATGGGCCCCAAGGCCAAGAAAGTCATCCTGATCGTGGTGCTGGCGTTCTTCGTCTACGCCGTCTTCACGTCGCCGACCAAGGCTGCCGACATCGTCAACAACATCTGGGGCGTCCTCGTCGACGGTTTCCACGCGATCCTCGCGTTCTTCAACTCCCTGCTGAACCGCTGATCCCGCCCCGGGTGAGGAGGCCACCGTGCAGCTGCGACTGACACGCGACGCACCCAAGGGGCTCGACCGGGTCCTGCTGCCGGGAGAGAAGCTCGTCGTCGCAGTGCACTCGCACTGGGCCACCCTCATCGAACCGGTCGCCTCGACGGTCGCCGCCCTCGTCCTCGCGATCTGGGTCGACTCCAACGTCACCCGGACCACCCAGGCGCTCGGCAGCATCGTCTGGTGGATCTTCCTGGCCGTCCTCGCGCGGCTGCTCTGGATCCTCTTCGACTACGGCAACCACTGGTTCCTCGCCACCGACAAGCGGCTCCTCCTGCGCTACGGGATCGTCACGAAGAAGGTCGCGATGATGCCGCTGCTCAAGGTCACCGACATGAGCTATGTGCGCACGGTGCCGGGAC
>NZ_JBPGXG010000188.1:0-6811 GCF_056755255.1 Monashia sp. HAY1-5C
GGCTCTGCACGTCGTGTGAGAGTCACAGGCGTAAGCCACGCGCTTGACCTGTTCGTGCCTGACGGGCTTCCCTCGGACGTCGCCGCGCTGGTGCGTAGAGATCTCGTCCCAGGGTTCGAAGGCGGTAGGGAGAAGCGCCGCCTGCGAGTCGCGAGGCTGATGCAGGGACCTCAGAGCATGACGTACGTCCTGCAGCCCAGCACGGATGAGTACATCGAGCCGTTCCTCACCCTCAGCGATGGCTCGGTGCTGGCGGGTCGAGTTCGCACTTGCGACCATCAAGGCCGAATCCTCTCGCCCCGATTCGGGGAATGCTGGTTCCTCCCTGCATGGATAGATCGCCCGGCGGACTGGATCCAGGCCGCATGGCGCCACTGGAGCAGGCTCGACCCAGGGCGCGTGCCACCCCCGCCCGAGTGGGGGGACAGCCCGGCGTGGTTCACGCCTGAAGAGTCCTCCATCGCGTCGCGCCTAGACGTCGTCAAGAGAGAGCGACAGGCGGCGCTGGCGCGGTTTGATGCCCAAGAGAAGGAACTCGTGACCGCGCTTCAGAAGGCCCGCGAACTAGCAAGTCAAGGGCCACGCCGCTTGCTGACCGAAGATGGGGCTGCCCTCGAAGATGCAGTGGAACAGGTCTTGATCGACCTCGGCTTCGAGGTCAAGAACATGGACGACCAGGCCGAGAAGGGCGACCGCAGCGAGGACTTCAGGATCCAGGACGGGTCTTGGGAGGCAATCGTCGAGGTCAAGGGTGACAAGCGAGGTACGGCGGCTGGCGACCTGATGCGCATAGGTCGACACGTCGGGCGCTACGAGGCGGAGACCGGACACGCTCCCGACGCCGTCTGGTTGATTGCGAACCCCTTCCGACTGACTGAGGCGGGGACCCGTGCGCTCCCGTTGGCGGGAGCGGACAGGGACGTCGAGATATTCGCTCGCGATGGGGGGTTGATCATCGGCACCGTTGACCTGTTCAAGGTATGGCGCGACGTGGCAGGAACGACCCGCGACAGGGATGCCGTTCGGGAGGCAATGCGTCAGGCGACCGGGCGCTTCACCTACCGCGATCTGCCAGCGTTGACGGAGGCAAAGCGCACCACCACGTAGCGGGCGGAGACCCTCTGGCAATTCTCGTTCCAGGTCATGGTCGCAGGATCAGCGCAAGCGCCCGCGTGTCCGTAACGGTGCTCTAGCCAAGGTCGAAGAGCACGTTCGCAAGTCCGAAACCTGCAGCAACGGTGAGCAAGACGTAGCCGCCCACCTGGAAGCGCAACGCCCACTCCAGCCGGCTGGCCTTGACGTTGTTGCCGTTCCTCAGACTCCACGTCGTTCGTGCGTTCAGGGTGGCAACGATGTTACGCGCGTCGACCTCGTCATCTCCCCAGTGCTCCTTGGACAACATGCGCTGGACCGTCTTCTCGTTCGTCACCAGCGTTTCCTTCGCCATACTCGCCAGAAGCGCTAAGAGCGACGCTACAACGAACGCGGCGAGCGCAAGCACAACAGACCACGACCCCCACGCGGTGAACTTGTAATCCTTGCCCACGATCAAGGCAAGCAACGCGACCACCAATGCAATGAAGGCACTACTCGTCGCGCTGAAATCCTTTGCGCGGGAGTTGAGCGACGCTCGGCGGTCGTACTCGATGCCTAACTCTGCCTCGACGAACTTGTAGTACGTCGTTCCCTGATCGGACAAGCGCCTAGTCGCCTTGCTCGCCGGCTTCGCTGCGCGTCTGCACGTCTGGCCTCCAGTCCTTGCGAATGGACTCCTGCTCCAACCACTCGTGGTTCGGCGGTTCCTTGGGCTCAGCCTGGGATGCCTCATCGTTGCTCACGTCGTCACTCTTCCTCGCGCAGGAGTTTGCCGATGACGCGCTGCCCGTCTCGGTCCTCGTGGATGATCTCCATGTCCAGCCAGTCGACATCCGGCGGCTCGCGCCGCACCGGCTCCGTGGACTCGTCGTCAGCGTTGCTCATGAATCCCCTCCGTTGTCACAGCCTCTAACCCGCCCATCGTACGGACAGGAGGGGAGCCCGGGGCCATCAAATCGGACGTCTAGGCGCAGCGACTGCCAACACACCGGCCCTGCCAGGTGAGGACTTCGCTAGAAGGGTGGAATGGTCGATGCGACGTGACGGGTTCCCCAGATGGGCGGCCCGCCCACAGCATCACTCCGGCAGTTCGCCCTGCTCGGCGGCCATCATGAGCCCGACGAGCATGTAGGAGTGGCGCTCCTGGCCGGTGACCTGAGAGCGGATCGTCGTGACGTCGAACGTCGCCAGAACGCGATGCGTGTAGTACGCCGCCAACTGAGGCACCAGTTCGTCGATGACCTTCGCCGAGATGATTTCCGTCTGCGTCTGCAACTCGATCCGATTGCGAATATCGCTCACGGTGCCTAGGTGGCCTTCAAGGACTTCCTGTCGCTCGGTGATGCGGTTTCGGCCTAGGGCATCATTCAGTCGCTGGGCGCTCCTCTTACTCAGGTGCGTCTCGCGCACAGGCATGCTTGGGCTCTCATAGGAGATGTCTGCGGAAATCTCCTCATCCACGACTGCCGATGACAAGTCGCTCAGATGCTTGAAGGCTCGACTACCCAGAGGCAGGACCGCCTCGATGATTGGGTCATCATTCACGTCCTCGCTGTTTGCCAGATCGACAATGGTGAGGACGGTAGTCACCGCGTTGTCGAGGAGGGTCGGCGCCTCGTCTTCGACGTGGAACAACGGCTCGTCCACGCCGTTGCCCTGAACGGGGCCTCGCAACACTGCACCGAACGAACCTGGATACACGGACGCAAGGCGCAAGGCGGTGATATCCCTGAGCGGGCCGGGTATCGCCGAGCGGGACGTCGCTTGGCCGGTCAGAGCCTGCGCGACCGAGGACACCGACTCTTGGAGACTGTGAAGCAGTCGAGACAAGGCGTCGATGCGCACTTCGTGACCGAAGATCGGCAGGCCGTTCAGGACGATGTCCACGCGAGCCCGCTTAGCGAAGTCCAGGTCCTCTTCAAGATCGGCCCGGAGGCTCGTCAGTCCTTGTGCCATCAGTCGAACGCCTTGGGTCTGCTCGGCGGACTGAACCGCGCCGAGCGCAGCGTCCAGACGGGCGAGGTTGTCGCGGATGTCCTTGACACTGCTCATCCCGTCACCTCCAGGTACCCCTTCACCAGGCCAGTCTGGCCCCGATCCTTCTGCCAGAACTCGTGCCACTGGTCACGACTTGCCTCGTACGCCGGCCGGGCCGGGTGACCGCTCGGGTACTCGACTACGGGGTAGGCGTCCATCCCCCATACTGCCTTGGTCGTCTTGCCTGCGAGTAGTGCCTCCAGCAAGGAGAACTCGCCGGGCGACAGGGCGTCGACTGCGTCGCCCTGAATCACTGTCACCAGGTCGATGTCCCCTGGGTCGACGCGGTCGGTGACGAAACTGCCATCGATCCACTGAGCCGTAATGGGCACGATGCTGGCAATCGCGGCGCGGTGACGCTCCCAGCGCAGGAACAGCCGACCCCGCGTCTTGGAGGTCGGAAAAGCGTCCACGAACTCGGCCTTGAACTGATCCGTCGTCACGATGTGCCTCCCCAGAGGCAGGAAGCCATTCTCCCCGAGCACGTCTGATTCCCCCTGCTGCGCAAAGTCGATGCGTGCACTTTAGCCACGTAAAGGCACACTCTGCGCGGGTTTGACCGACGCCAATTTGGCCCTGTCCCCATATGACAGGGTCCAACAGACCACCGACAACGCAGCAGGGCCGGGCTTCAGCCTTGACCCTTCACGCCCGTGGGCCCCTGAGACGAGACCATCTCTGGAACCATCAGCCCGTGCTCCTCGGCGAGCCACTCCGCTGCCCAACGACGGTGACACTGGCCTCTCAGTGCCAGCCGTGGAGCCTCCCAGCACAGGAGGACTAACGGCGCCTCGGGGTAGCAGAGGGAGATGTCAGCCAACTCCGACCACAGGTGGCTTTGCCGTCGGGTCAAGGACGCCAAGTAGGCGGCCTTCTGCTCGTCCAGTGGCAGGTGGTCCATCACCTTGAACACGCCCCAGGGCTTCAACGCATCGCATTGAGGGGCGTTCCTGAAGTCAGGGTGTCGACCGATGGACGTCGCAACGGGGACGCCCCATCCAGGTTGAAAGGTGCGATAGGAAGCCGTCACCAGCGCGAGATCGGGGATCATGCCGCTCCCTCGCCCAGATTGCGGACCTCTGCCTCCAGCAACGCAGAACGGGTCGAACCGTCCACCGTTCCGGTCGTCCATGAAAGCCCCGTGGCAGTCGGAATACCGGCAGCGTTGAGCACATCCGCGCGCTGCTGGAAGGTCAGACCGTCCGCCTTCATGGCCAGGAGCCGGTCCTGGACTTCGCGCGGCAGTCGAGATCGTGGACCCGGCAGCGTTCCCCGCTTCCGTGCTTGCGCCAGAGCGTCCGAGGTGCGGGCTCCAATGGTGGCGCGCTCCCATTCAGCGACGCTTGCCATCACACCCGCCACCAGCCGGCCCGTGGGAGTGGACAGGTCAAGGCCCAGGTCTAGGGCGACGATGCCCCACCCCTCCCGCTGGGAGCGCTGCAGCAGTTCAGCGAAGTCAAGGAGGGAACGAGAGAGTCGGTCCAGTTTGGCGACCACCACCCTGTCGCCCTTACGGAGAGATGTCAGGAGCGCCTGCATCTGGGGCCGCAACAGAGTCGAGCCAGACACTCCCCCATCGGCGAACCAGTGAACGCCGTCAGCCTTGACTCGATGGGCGCGGGCCCATCGCTGGATGGCATCCCGCTGCGCCGCGAGCCCTAGCCCGCTGTCCGCCTGCTCGGTGGTGCTGACGCGCACATAGGCAAGCACTCTGTTCTGGGTAGGGTTCATCACGTCGATCTCCTTCACAGATCGGCCGGCCCCGGGACTGTTGGCGCAGTCGCCGGGGCGCTTTTGTTTACCCCTACATTGTATGAAGTGATTCTGTGAATTGCCTTGTGGGAGAAGGGTTTTCGATACCGTTCTAGGGTTGGTGGGTAGTGTCGAACCCGATGTCGACTGTCAGGCCGAAGGATCTTCGGGTCCCAGCCCAGGCACGACTAGACAGTGGCCGACCCCTCCGCGGCGGGCGATGAATCGTCCGCCTTGTTTGCCAGTTGGGCCTCGATGCGGGCCTCTATGGCCGCGTCAAGGTGAGCCAGTGCGCCTGCGAAGTCTGCCTCGGCGTCGGACAGTTCTTCGGCAACCGGCTCGTTCCGGAGGTAGCGCCCAACGTTTTCGCGACTCTCGCGCAGGGCCGTCCAACCAATCTGCCGCGGGAGATCCTTGTGGAGGTGGAACTCGCCAATACGGTCCGCATCGTTCAGCACTCGCACCGTGAGTTCAAGGTGCCGTCGCAGCGGCTGCTGGATGTACATGGACGCCTTGGAAAGCCGATACAGCGCCTTCCTTGCCGCTTCGTTCGTGGCAGGATCCGAGGACCACAGGTGGCCCGAAAGCATGATGCGAGTGGTGAAAAGTCGCTCAAGGACCTGGATCGCCTCCAGCGCTTGCTGCGCCTTGGCGTCGGCGCGCACCCGCACTTCCTGATCTCGCATCGCTGCCTGCTGTCGGTCGAAGTCGGCCACCTGTTCCCGTCTTCTGCGGCGCGCCTCAATGGTCGTCACGCAATACGTGAGCACGGCACCGATCACCAGCGAGATCACATTGCCCAAGTCCATGGCCGCATGGTGGCAGAGCACGCAGCGGCATGGCGGATTGGCTAACTGTCGAGCACTACAACCCGTCGTCCACTGCGACACCATTCGCGATGACGGCGCGGGTCTTCGCGTACTGCTCCTCGATCCATCGATCGAGGACCGCCTGCTCTATTCGCCATTGGCCTCTGCCACCGATCTTGATGGCGGGCAGGTCGCCGCTGCGCACGAGCGCGTAGACCTGGCGTTGCGTCGTAGAGAGCATCGCTGCCACCTCATGCAACTGGAAGAAGCGGTGAGGCAGCGTCTCGTCAGCGAACGGCTCAGGCTTCGGCATGGCGCCATCTTGCAGCACCCAAGGGAGGCCGCGTGGACCCTAGGCCCGCCCTACAGCGATCGGCGCGGGTCACTCCAGTCGATCCTCGGCATGGAGTCGTGACGCGGAAGCGCGGCCAGCCGACGTGCTTCCGCGCCCCCATCACCGGAAGCCGTCGCGTCGCGGTCCACCACGATGTTCGTCCGCATCTGCATGCCGAGCGGCGGAAGTGGAACCGTGAGGTCGACGTCGTTCCGAATCGCGTCTACGAGTTGGCCGGCCGTGACAGCGCTCAGAGTTTGTCCTGAGGGAGATGGGCGCATGATCATCCCGGATTGGTTCTCAACGGCCTGCCGAGTGCGCACCAGTACGCGCAGAAGTTCAGAGACGTCTTCCGCTTGGCGCTGGATGACCTGGACCGCCTCCCTCGCGGCACTCATGCGCTCCGAGATCTCCGCTGCGATCCGGTTCTCGACCGCCGGCGCGATTGAAGCCAGTACCTGTGTCGCTTTGCTGTGAGCCTCCAGCACCGCAGTCTGCGCGAGTTGCGCCGCCTCGGCATGTGACTGGCTGGGCTGAGGTAGATCCTCAGGAACCTTCCCTCCGGTCCGGGCGGCCTCGCGCACCGCCGCCGCATGTTCCGCGAGCGCCGTGGCATAACTGCTCCGAGCCTCTTCTAACTGGGCAGAGATCGCCTGTTGGTTCGCCTCAGCCTTGGCGACCGTGGTCTGGTACTCCTGCCACTCCTCGAAGTCGTCGAGAACACTCATGAGGGCCTCCCCCACCGGGAACGCAACTCCTCCGCTCGATGGCGGTCGTCCCCACC
>NZ_JBPGXG010000189.1:0-6755 GCF_056755255.1 Monashia sp. HAY1-5C
CCACGGGCGCGAACGCTTCGTCCTGCCAGATCGAGCTGTCGGCCGCCACGCCTTCCAGCACGGCCGGCGTGTACAACGAGCCGTCGACGTCGTTGCCGCACAAGAGTGTTGCCCCCTGGTCCAGCGCCGCCGCGACCTTCGCCCGGGTGGCGAGTGCGGCCTCCGGCGTGATCATCGGGCCGACGTCGGTGAGGTCGTCCAGCGGGTTGCCGATGCGCAGCAGCGTGGTGCGGGCGACGAAGGCGTCGCGGAACCGCTCGTAGACGTCGCGGGCGATGAGGATCCGCTGGGTCCCGATGCAGTTCTGGCCCGCGGCCCAGAACGCGCCGGAGACACACGACGCGACGGCCTCGTCGAGATCGGCGTCCGCCATGACGATGACCGGGGCGTTACCCCCGAGGTCCATGGCCAGCTTCTTCAGCCCGGCACTGCGAGAGATCGCCTCGCCGGTCCTGAACCCCCCGGTGAAGGACACCATGCGCACGTCCGGGGCCGAGACGACGGCGGCGGCGACCTCCGCGTCGCCGTTGACCACGGTGACGACGTCCTCGGGCAGGCCGGCCTCGACCAGGGTGTCGACCAACCGCACGGCGGACAGCGGCGTCAGGGCGGACGGCTTGAGGATGACGGCGTTGCCGCCGGCGATCGCCGGTCCCAGCTTGTGGGCCACGAGGTTCAAGGGGTCGTTGAACGGGGTGACCGCCGCGATGATGCCGAGCGGCTCACGGGTGAACCAGCCCTGCCGTCGCTCCGAGCCCTCGTACGCGTCGAAGGGGACCACCTCGCCGGCGTTGCGGCGGGCCTCGGCTGCGGACAGTGACAGGGTGTTGACCGCGCGCGCGACCTCCTTCCGGGCCTGGGTGATGGTCTTGCCGGCCTCGCTGACGATCAGCAGGGCGAACGACTCCGCCCGATCCTCGACCAGGCGGGAGGTGCGTTCAAGGATGGAGGCCCGTGCGGCGCGGGACAGCGAAGCCGCGGCGAGGCGGCCGCTCCTTGCCTGCTGCAGGATGCCGTCGATGGCGCCGGCATGGACGGTTGGCACGGCGGCGATGACCTCGCCGGTGTAGGGGTTGCGCACGGGCACCGTGTCGGTCCCCATGTCTGTGCAGAGGTCAGCGAGGGGCGGCGCGATGGTGTCAGGCATGGAAGGTCTCCTCGAGAGCAGGACGCGTGGGTGCCGTGTCATGGGCGTGGCGCTGGTGGATGGCGATGATGTCCGACAGCAGGGCGTAGGCCGTCTCGATCCGGCCCGCGCCCGGCCCGGACACCGTGACCGTGCCGAGCAGGTCGGTGGTGAAGGCGACGGCGTTCGACGCGCCGCAGACCCCGGCGAGCGGGTGGTGGCTCGGTAGCGCGAGGGGGGCGACACGGGCCTCGACGCTGCCGTCGTCCCGGCGGGTGGCGGAACCGACCAGCTTCCAGTGCAGCCCCTTCGACGCGGCGTCCCGCACCTCGTGCGCCGTGATCGCCGAGATCCCCTCGCACGGCACGTCCTCGCGGCGCAGCCGGGCGCCCAGCACCTCGTTGGCCAGGATCATGACCTTGAGCTGGACGTCGTGACCCTCGATGTCTGCGGTGGGGTCGGCTTCGGCGTAGCCCAGCGCTTGGGCCTCCGCGATGGCGTCCGGCAGATCGACGTTGTCCTCGAGCCGGCCGAGGATGTAGTTCGACGTGCCGTTCATGATGCCCTGGACCCCGGTGATCTCCAGTCCGCGGAGCAGGCGCTGGGCGGTGCGCAGCACCGGGGTGCCGCTGAGCACGGAGCCCTCGAACTCGAAGCCGAGACCGTGTTCTGCTGCCAGCGCCTTGAGTGCCGAACCGGCGAGGGCGACCGGCCCCTTGTTGGTGGTGCACACGTGCTTGCCCGACTCGAGGGCCCACCGCACATACGAGACGGCGGGCTCACCGTCCGTGGGGTTCGTGTAGGTCGCCTCGACGACGATGTCCGCCGCGACCTGCCGGATCACCCACTCGTTGCGCGGATCCGCACTCCCGCCCTCGAAAGCCGCGAAGCTCAAGGCACGAGGCTCGGCGGACAGCACCGGCACGAGGTCGATACCGGCCAGGTCGACGAGGGAGCCGGCTCGCAGGTCCGTGATGGCCACGACGCGCAGCGAGAACCCGAGCCGGGCCGCCAGGTCGTCGCCGCGCTCGACGATGAGCTCGGCGAGCGCGCGGTTGACGCCGCCGAACCCGATGAGACAGAGGTCGTATCGGTCCATGTGTTCACTCCTTGGCACCGGGGCGCACCGTTCACGGTGGCTCTCCGCTGAGATCCTCGACGCCCGACGCGTCAGTGGCCCCATGTCGCAACGGCCAAAGGGCATGCCGGATGGCACGTCGGGGGCACGATCCGTCAGTCCCCCAGCCGCCCGGCGCGGTCACCATGACCTGGCGGTCGCACGTGAGGAGCAGCAACGGCGCGAGCGTTCCCGGGAGGGCGAAGGAGAGCACGATCTGGCTCCAGACGAGCGCATCGGTCGGTTCGACACCCGCGCCGAGGATGAGAGCCGGGATGACCCCGAGCAGGCGGCGATGCAGGGGCGTGATCGGTCGGCGGCCGAAGCCCTGCATGACGACGTCGCCTGTCTGGACGCCGACCAGGGTTGATGCAGACCCGCGGCCGGAAGGGCGAGGATCGTCGCAGCCATCTGGCCGGCGTTGGTCCCCAGGGCCGCGTATGCCGCCTGCATGCTCGAGCGGGCCTCGGAGGGCAGCGCGGCCGAGAAGACGACGAGGCCGATGTCGGCCGCGCCGGCGATGGTCATGGCGACGACGACGGAGTGCACTGTCTGACGGCCCGCCGCCCCAGCGTGGCCTCGTCCCGCGCTTGCGAGGCTGCCGAGTGGACGTGCAGGGCAGGCGGCATGAGGGCGTCAGGCGTTGCGGGCCTCGGCGTCCACCACGGTGGCCGAGGCCGCCAACGACCCCAGGAGGGCCAGTGCCTGCGCGGTCCGCGAACCGGGTTCGGCGGCGTAGATGGTGAGGGTGAGTCCGGGGTCGGAGAGCATGTCGACGCTCTCGTAGGCGAGCTCGAGCTCCCCAACGGCCGTGTGGTGGAACGTCTTGGTCCCGGCACCGTGGAGGCGCACGTCGTGGCTGGACCAGCGACGCCGGAACTCCTCGCTCCGGGTGGCGAGCTCTCCCACGAGGTCGTGCATGAGTCTGTCGTGGGGGTCCCGGCCGGCTTCGGTGCGCAGGATGGCAACCGCGGTGTCGGCGGCGGTGTCCCAGTCGGGGTAGAAGCGGTGGGAGTCCTCGTCGAGGAACGTGTACGACGCGAAGTTCGGGACGGGTCCCCGCGAGCGTTCGTACAGGGAGGCGTGCAGGGCGCGTCCGAGCGGGTTGGTGGCCAGCAGGTCCATGCGTCCGTTGCGGACGAGCGCCGGACCGCCGGTGATGCAGTCCAGCACCCATGTGAGGCTGGGCCGAGGAGTCCACGTCCGGCTGCGACGTCGGGGCCGAAGGATCTCGCTGGTCCCGTCCGCGGCCTGGGCGAGGTTGAACAGGTGGCTGCGTTCGGCGTCGTCCAGGCGCAGGGCGCGAGCGATGGCGTCGAGGACCGAGGCGCTGACGCCTCCCAGGGCGCCTCGTTCGAGCTTCGAGTAGTACTCGATGCTGACCCCGGCCAGGGCCGCGACCTCGCCCCGGCGCAGCCCGGGTACTCGCCGCTGCCCGACGTCAGGGAGCCCGACGTCCTCGGGTGTCAGCTTCGCGCGCCGGGAGCTCAGGAACTCGCGCACCTCCGACCGGTTGTCCATACCCTCGGACGCTACCCGCCCGGCCAGCTCGTGAGGGATGCCCTGCTGGTACACCTCACGAGCGTGACTTCTTCGCGTCCGCGGGCGCCGGTTCCATGGAGGCATGCCACTTCTGCAGGACCACACCAGCACGCGTCCGAGCTCCGCCGCAGTCGGCCCGACGCCCGGTCCCCGGGACTCCTCCGCGCCGACGAGTGCTGCGACGCTGACGGGGTCCGTGCTGGGGACCATCGTTCTCATCACGGCGATCGCACCGTTGGCCACCGACACGTACGTCCCCGCGTTCCCGCTGGTCGGGCGCGACCTTGAGGCGTCGGCGACCCAGGTTCAGCTGACGCTCACGACGTTCTTCGTCGGCATGGCGCTGGGGCAGCTGGTGGGTGGGCCGTTCTCGGATCGGGCGGGTCGCCGCCGCCCGCTGCTCATCGCCTTGGCGGCGTTCGTGGCCGGCTCGGTGCTGTGTGCGCTCAGCCCGACCGTGCCGGTGATGATGGCCACCCGACTGGTGCAGGGCCTCGCGGGCGGATGGGCCATGGTCATCGCCCGTTCCGTGGTCGTGGACCTCACCGACGGCACCCGGATGGTCCGCGCGATGAACGTGGTCGCTGCCGCCGCCGGCACCGCGCCTGTCGTCGGGCCCCTTTTGGGGGCGCTGGTGCTGTCGGTGTCACACTGGCGGGTCTCCTTCTGGCTGGTTGCTGCCCTGGCGGCCGTGATGCTCGCGGCGGTGGCCTTCACGATGCCCGAGTCGCTCCCCGTCGAACGACGCCACGCAGGTGGTCTCGGCCGTCTCCTCGGCGCCACCGGGGAGGTGCTCTCCTCACGCGTGTTCAGTGGGCACCTCGTGGTGTTCGCGTTCTCGATGGGGACCACGTTCGCCTACGTGGCCACCTCCGCGTACGTGCTGCAGTCGATGAACGGTTTCACCCCGTTGCAGTACTCGGTCGATTTCGCCGTCAACGCCGCCGGTATGACGGCTGCGGCGCTGGTCGCCGCTCGGTACGCCCACCGGGTCCCGGCCCGCGTGTTCGTCAAGGTAGGACTCGGTGCCACCGGTGTCGCCGGCGCGGTGCTGGCTGTCGGGGCCCTGTGGTTCTCGATGCCCCTCGCGACCGCGCTGGCGGGCTTCTTCCTCCTCATGACCGCCCAGGGACTGGTCGGCCCGAATGCGGGCGCCCTTGCCTCCGCTGCGGTTCCGGAGCATCCCGGCACCGGGTCGGCGCTGCTCGGCTTCCTGCAATGGGTGATGGCCGGCACCATCGCACCCCTGGCGGGTCTTGGGGGCGAGCACACGGCCGTCCCGATGGCCGCCATCGTCCTGGTCCTCACTGGCGCATCTGCGGCCGCCTACCTCCTTGGCCGACCACACCCCACCCACCGCGTGGGGCCACCGGCGCCAGCCACCCGCTGACCCGGGCTGACGCCGCTGGCGCCTCCCTTCACCGAACCGACACCAATCCGAGAGGAAAGCATCATGCGTGGAGTAGTGATGTACGGTCCCGGCGATGTGCGCGTCGTCGACCGCGACGAGCCCCGCATCGTCGAACCGAGCGACGCCGTGATCCGGCTGACCGCTACCTGCATCTGCGGGTCCGACCTGTGGCCCTACCGGGGCGCAGAACCCGCCGACGGGCTGCCCATGGGCCACGAGTACGTCGGCGTCGTGGAGGAGGTCGGCCCGGCCGTCGAGACCGTGAAGCGCGGAGACTTCGTCGTCGGGTCATTCGTCATCTCCGACGGCACCTGCGAGATCTGCCGCGCCGGATACCCGTCACGGTGCGTGCACGCCGAGTTCGTCCACGGCACCATCGGCACCCAGTCCGAACGGGCCCGCATCCCCTACGCCGACGGCACGCTGGTCGCCACCCCCGGCAGGCCCTCCGACGACCTGGTCCCCAGCCTGCTGGCCGCGTCCGACGTCCTCGGCACCGGGTGGTTCGCGGCCGTCGCCGCCGAGGTCGGACCCGGCAAGACCGTCGCCGTCGTCGGTGACGGCGCGGTCGGGCTCCTCGGCGTCCTCGCCGCCCGCCAGCTCGGGGCCGAGCGCATCATCTCCATGAGCCGCCACGCCCCTCGACAGGCCCTGGCCCGCGAGTTCGGGGCCACCGACATCGTCGAGGAACGCGGCGCCGACGGCGTCGCTCGGGTCAAGGAGCTGACCGGCGGGCTCGGTGCGCACTCGGTCATCGAGGCCGTCGGCACCCAGGAGTCGATGATGCAGGCCATCCGGGCCACCCGCCCCGGCGGCCACCTCGGCTACGTCGGCGTCTCCCACGACGTCGAGCTTCCCGGTGACGAGCTGTTCTTCTCCCAAGTCCACCTCCACGGCGGCCCCGCCCCCGTACGACGGTTCCTGCCCGACCTCATCGACCGCATCTGGGCTCGGCAGATCGACCCGGGCAAGGTCTTCGACCTCGAGCTGTCGCTGGCCGAGGCCGCCGCCGGCTACACCGCGATGGACGAGCGGCGCGCCATCAAGGTCCTCCTGCGCCCGTGACCAGCCAGCGCACGCCTCGCCGAGCAGCCGGCCTGCTGGGAGCTGCGACGGTCCTGGCCGTCGCGGTTCTCACCGGGTGCAGCACCACCGCCGACAACCAAACCAGCGGCGTCGAAGCCGGTCAGTCGCCCGCCGACCCACCGAACCGGGATCGAGCCGGCACCGCCACGACGACCCGGGTCCCGGGCCCCCGCGAATCCAGCAACAGCAGCAACAGCACCCCCGAGGAGGGCAGCATGCAGATAGAGATCCGAGTCGGAGACGAGCTGTTCACCGCCACCGTCGACGCCACTCCCGCCGGCCGCGACCTGCTGGCCCAGCTCCCGCAGACCCTGCAGATGCGTGACCACGGCGGCGTCGAGAAGACAGGACCGCTCCGGGCCCCACTCAGCCTGGACGGCCAACCCGCCGGTGCGGACCCCAGCGTGGGTGACCTCGGGTACTACGCGCCCGGCAACGACCTCGTCTTCTACTACGGCGACCAGTCCTACTAC
>NZ_JBPGXG010000190.1:0-6656 GCF_056755255.1 Monashia sp. HAY1-5C
TCCGTCGTCGGCGGCGTCAGATGTGTAGAAGAGACAGACTGCCGGCGCCGGCAGTGGTGCCGGCGGCACCCGCCGGCGAGGCGGCCGCGACCGTGGCGATGCCCGCGCCACCGACGGCTGCCATCGCGAGCAGCTGTCGACGGGTGGTGGGCGAGGAGAGGAAGTCCGGGGTCTCGTCGGTGCTCATGTCGTCCTTGTCTGCCGCGCCGGGGTGCTGCGCGGGTCGCGAAGCGGTGTGGGGTCTGTCCCGCCGGAGCGGGACGCGCCCGACCCTAGCCGCGGCCGGGGACGAACGGGGCGATGCGGACCACCCGCCTTCGTGAACGCCACGTGACGGCACGTGACGGCACGTGACGGCACGTGACGCCACGTGACGCCACGTGACGCCGCGGAACGCCAGGTGACGGCACGTGAGGGCGCGGGACCGCGCTGGACGGCTCAGCGGCGGCCGACGAGCCAGAGCCGGATCTTCTCGATCCGCTCGGTCACCTGCTCGGTGCTCGCGGCCGCGAGGTCGGGCCCACCGCACGCACGTCGGAGGTCCATGTGGACGTTGGCGTGCGGGTAGCCCTTCTGGCGCGCGTAGGCGGCGACCAGCTTGTTCAGCTCCTTGCGCTGCGCGGCGAGGGCGCGGTGCGCGGCCACCGGGGTCGGCCCGGCGTCTCGGGGCGCCTTGCGCACCTGCTTGCTCTGTCGCTCGCGCAGCAGCTGGGCGACCTGGTCCGGCTCGAGCAGGCCCGGCAGCCCGAGGTAGTCCTGCTCGTCCTCCGAGCCGACCTCGGCGTGCATGCCCCACTGCTGCTTGTCGAACAGGACGTGGTCGAAGTGCGCCTCGGACTCGAGGGCCTCGAACGAGCCCTCGGCCAGCGCCCCGCTCGCCTTCTCGTCGCGGGCGGCCTCGTCGAGCAGCGCCTGCTCCTCGGCCCACATCTGGGCGACGTCGTCGGGGTCGGGCCTGCGGTCGAGGGCGTGGTCACGCTGCTCCTCGAGGCGCGCCGCGTGGTCGAGGACGACGGGCACCGACGGCAGGAAGACCGACGCCGTCTCGCCGCGTCGCCGCGCGCGCACGAAGCGGCCGACCGCCTGGGCGAAGAACAGCGGGGTCGAGGTCGACGTCGCGTAGACGCCGACGCACAGGCGCGGAACGTCGACACCCTCGGAGACCATCCGCACGGCCACCATCCACCGCGACGTGCTGCCGGCGAACTGCTCGATGCGCTGCGAGGCGCCCTGGTCGTCGGAGAGCACGACGGTCGGGGACTCCCCGGTGAGCGCCCGCAGGTGCGCCGCGTACGCGCGCGCCTGGGTCTGGTTGCTCGCGATGACGAGGCCACCGGCGTCCTCGACGTGCCGCCGGACCTCGGTGAGGCGCTTGTCGGCGGCCGCGAGGACGGCCGGGATCCACTCACCCTTGGCGTCGAGCGCGGTGCGCCACGCGTTGGCCACGGCGTCCTTGGTCATCGGCTCGCCGAGGCGCGCCTCCAGCTCGTCGCCGGCCTTGGTGCGCCAGCGCATCGTGCCGCCGTAGGCCATGAAGAGGACCGGGCGCACGACGCCGTCGCGCAGCGCCTCGGCGTACCCGTAGGCGTAGTCGCTGGAGCTGACGAGGACGCCCTCCTCGTCGAGCTCGTAACGGACGAACGGGATGGGCGAGGTGTCCGAGCGGAACGGGGTGCCCGTGAGGGACAGTCGGCGGGTGGCCGGCTCGAACGCCTCCCGGATGCCGTCGCCCCAGCTCTTGGCGTCGCCGCCGTGGTGCACCTCGTCGAGGATGACGAGCGTCGAGCGCGACGTCGTCAGCTCGCGGTGCAGCGAGGGGCGCGAGGCGACCTGGGCGTACGTGACGGCGACACCGTGGTAGTCCTCGCTGTGGCGTCCGATGCTGTTGCTGAATCTCGGGTCGAGGCTGATCCCGACGCGGGCTGCGGCGTCGGCCCACTGCGTCTTGAGGTGCTCGGTGGGGGCCACCACGGTGACCCGGTTCACGACGCCGCCGCTCAGCAGCTCGGTCGCGACGCGGAGGGCGAAGGTCGTCTTGCCCGCCCCCGGTGTCGCGACGGCGAGGAAGTCGCGCGGGGCCTGCGCGACGTACCGGTCGAGGGCCTCCTGCTGCCAGGCGCGCAGCTTGCTCGCGGTACCCCACGCGGCCCGCTCCGGGAAGGCGGGTGGGAGGTGGAAGGCGGCCCCTGAACTCATAGGCCGCCCACGGTAGCCGCTCCGGGCCGGCGACATGCCGAGGCCCCGCCGTATTGGCGGGGCCCCGGTCGGGATGCTATGTGCCGCAGCCGAGCCGGGTGCCCGGGCGGTGGCCCGGGACGGGTCCGGCGGAGGCCTCGGCGGCGTCAGCGCAGGTCAGGCGCGGTACGCCGTCCACTGGGCCTGCATGCGGGTCACCTGGCCGGCCGTGAACTCGGTCATGCACGAGTCGTAGGTGTAGTCCATGAAGTTCCTGATCGGGTCGAGTCCGGGGCTCGTGCACGTGTCGCGCCCGGTCGGGCACCCGTACGCGGCGCTGGCCTCTGCCGGGGTGTCGTCGACGTAGTCCCCCGAGCCGGAGCAGCCGCCCTGGAACGTGTGGTAGAGCCCGAGCCAGTGGCCGACCTCGTGGGTCGCGGTGTCGCCCTGGTTGTAGTTCGTCGCCGAGCCGCCCGGCATCGAGGCGTTGAGCATGACGACGCCGTCCTGGGTGCCCGGGTTCTTCTTCGGGAAGGTCGCCCAGCCGAGCAGGCCGTCACCGATGTTCGCGGCGTAGAGGTTGAGCGCGGCCTTGCCGCCCCGGTGCAGCGCACTCTTCATGTTCCGCTCGGCCGTGGAGCCCGGCGTCACGGTGTACCAGGCCGCGTTGTCGGTGACGTCGGTGCCGGCCAGGCGGAAGCTGAAGCCCGAGCCCGCGTACGCGTTGTTGAGCACGCTGATCTGGCTGCTGATCGTCGAGGCGCTGATCGACCCCTGCGACCCGTCGGTGATCGTGTGGAAGTACACGTCGATCGTCGCGCTCGCGAAGGCCGCACCGCCCCCGGGGCGGGCCGCGGCACCCGACGAGGTCAGGCCCAGGCCCTTGGCCGCCAACGCCGTGCGGAGCGCGGCCTCGTTGGCGCGCACCTGCGCGTCGGTCAGCTCGTGCGGGTCCTTGGCGGTGCCGTGCATGCTGCGCGCCCCGACGGAGGCCGGGTCGAGGCAGGTGGTGCCGCGGACGTCGAAGGTCGGCGACGCCATGGCCGGTGCGGCCAGCGATGCGGCGACGAGCGCGAGCGGAGCAGCCAGCGCCAGTGAGCGGAGCTTCATGAAGGAGAACCTTTCTCGCTGTCAGGACACCCGATCGGGCGTCGCTAGCCAGCGAGCGTAGGAACGCCCGGGTCTGTGGGGCCGCCGCAGCCGGTAAAGAGTGCGTCAGGAAACCCTCGCCGGACGCCAGTCGGACGCCCGGCGCAGGCGCGGCGGCCGGGCGACGCGGCGCCCCCCAGCACGGAGGGCGGCGATCTTGTGAGTCGGTCGCGACAGACGTAGATTCGCCATGTCGGGTTGCGCAAGGTGCGCCGTGATGACATGACCCGCCACGTCGCCATGACGGATCTGCCACCCCGTGTCGCCCGGCAGAGGGCCTCTGGAGGGGCCCGGATCATGGCAACACACATCCTTCACCCCAGGCACCCGGACCACCCGGCGCAGACGGCGGACCCCGGGGCGGTGGCCGCCGAGACGACCGGCCCGCCCGAGCGCGGTACGGAGCCCACACCGGCCGTGGCCGACGCGTCGGGCATCGCGGACCCGGCGGCCCTCGGCCTCGCGGCCTTCGCCATGACGACGATGGTGCTCAGCATCGTCAACACCGGGCTCGTCGGCGCCGCAGCGGCACCCGTCGTGCTGGGTCTCGCGCTGGTGTACGGCGGGGCCGCACAGCTGCTCGCCGGCATGTGGGAGTTCCTGCGGGGCAACACGTTCGGTGCCCTCGCGTTCTCGTCCTACGGCGCCTTCTGGATCTCCTACTGGGTCTACGCCAACTTCCTGCTCCCGGGGATCACCCGCGCGGGCGAGGCGAGGGCCGCGACCGGGCTGTTCCTGGCCGTCTGGGCGTTCTTCACCGGGTACATGGTCATCGCCGCGCTGCGCGTCAGCATGGCCGTGCTCGGCGTCTTCGTCCTGCTGTTCGCGACCTACGTCGTGCTGGCCGTCGGCGCCTACGGCGACTACGCGCTCGTCACCAAGATCGGGGGGTGGGTCGGGGTCGCCACCGCGGCCGTCGCCTGGTACACGTCCTTCGCCGTCGTGACCAACTCGACCTTCAGGCGAACCGTCCTGCCGGTCGGCCCGCTGGCCTGAGCCGCCACCGCTCGGTCATCGTCGCCCGGCCGACCCCCGGGCGGCGGTGAGCCGCGCCCTCATCCGTCAGCCGGGGACCCCGGCACTCCGTCACGACCAAGGAAGTCCGCCATGAGCACCACTCCCGAGCTGGACGTGCTGCTGCACGAGAACCGGCAGTTCCCACCGCCGCCCGACCTCGCGGCGCAGGCCAACGCGCAGCCCGACATCTACGGCAGGGCGAAGCAGGACCGGCTCGCGTTCTGGGCCGACGAGGCCAGGGGCCTGACCTGGGCCAGGCCCTGGGACACCGTCCTCGAGTGGAAGCTCCCGGACGCGAGGTGGTTCGTCGGTGGCGAGCTCAACGTGGCCGTGAACTGCGTCGACCGGTGGGTCGAGCGGGGCCACGGGGACCGGGTCGCCTACCACTGGGTCGGTGAGCCCGAGGGCGACACCCGGACCATCACGTACGGGCAGCTGAAGGACCTGGTCTGCCAGGCCGCCAACGCGCTGACCTCCCTGGGCGTCAGGAAGGGCGACCGGGTGGCGATCTACATGGGGATGATCCCCGAGACCGTCGTCACGATGCTCGCGTGTGCCCGGCTCGGGGCCCCGCACACGGTCGTCTTCGCCGGCTTCTCGTCCCAGGCCCTGTCGACGCGCATCCTCGACTGTGACGCGCGCTTCGTCGTGACCGCCGACGGCGGCTACCGGCGCGGTGCCGTCAACCCCCTCAAGCCCGCGGTCGACGAGGCCCTCGAGAGCTGCCCCGACGTCGAGAAGGTCCTCGTGGTGCGCCGCACCGGCCATGAGATCGGCTGGGTCGAGGGACGCGACGTGTGGTGGCACGACGTCGTGGAGGGCGCCCCCACCGAGCACACCGCGGAGGCGCACGACGCCGAGCACCCGCTCTACGTCATGTACACCTCCGGCACGACCGGAAACCCCAAGGGCATCCTGCACACGACCGGCGGGTACCTGACCCACTGCTACGCGACCTGCCGGTACATCTTCGACATGAAGCCGGAGACCGACGTCTTCTGGACCGCCGCCGACATCGGCTGGGTCACGGGGCACAGCTACATCGTCTACGGGCCGCTCGCCAACGGGGTCACCTCGATGCTCTACGAGGGCGTGCCCGACGCCGGGGGCAAGGACCGGTGGTGGCAGATCGTCGAGCAGTACAAGGTCACCATCCTCTACACCGCCCCGACGACGATCCGCACGCTGATGAAGTGGGGTGAGCAGTACCCCGAGGGCCACGACCTGTCGAGCCTGCGACTGCTCGGCTCGGTCGGCGAGCCGATCAACCCCGACGCCTGGGTCTGGTACCACACGCACATCGGCGGCGGCCGGTGCGCGGTCGTCGACACGTGGTGGCAGACCGAGACCGGCGGCATCCTCATCACGCCGCTCCCGGGCATCACCACGACCAAGCCGGGCGCGGCCATGATCCCGTTCCCCGGGATCAGCGCCGAGGTCGTGCGCAACGACGGGTCGGCGGCCGGAGCCGGGGAGGGTGGGTTCCTCGTCGTGACCGAGCCGTGGCCGGGGATGCTCCGTGGCATCTGGGGCGACCCGGAGCGCTACCGCACGACGTACTGGGAGCGCTTCCCCGGCGTCTACTTCAGCGGAGACGGGGCGAAGAAGGACGACGCCGGCGACATCTGGGTCCTCGGCCGGGTCGACGACGTCATGAACGTCTCCGGACACCGGATCTCGACGACCGAGGTCGAGCACGCCCTCGTCTCCGACCCGCGCGTCGCCGAGGCGGCCGTGGTCGGCGCGAGCGACCCGGCCACGGGGCAGGCCATCGTCGCGTTCGTGACGATCAAGGCGGACGTCCCGACCGAGGGTGAACCCGGCGTCGCGCTCGTCCGCGAGCTACGCGAGCTCACCGCCCAGCGCATCGGCAAGCTGGCACGTCCCCGGCAGATCCTGCTCACGCCCGAGCTGCCGAAGACCCGATCGGGCAAGATCATGCGGCGCCTGCTGCTCGACGTCGCCGAGCACCGCCGGCTCGGTGACGTGACGACCCTCGCCGACTCGACCGTCGTCGAGCTGATCAAGAAGCAGATGGAGGCCGAGCGGCCCCCGGAGGACGACGACTCGTGAGCCGTCCCGGCGGCCGGAACCCCGGCGGAGTGGGCGCTCAGCTGCCGCCGGAGTCGCCGTCGCCACCGTCCTGCGGGTCGCGCAGGCCCTCGTAGATCTCCTTGCAGACCGGGCACACCGGGAACTTCTGCGGGTCCCGGCCGGGCACCCAGATCTTGCCGCACAGTGCAACGACCGGCTCGCCGGTCAGGGCGCTCTCGAGGATCTTCTCCTTGCGCACGTAGTGCGAGAAGCGTTCGTGG
>NZ_JBPGXG010000191.1:0-6644 GCF_056755255.1 Monashia sp. HAY1-5C
TCCGTCGTCGGCAGCGTCAGATGTGTATAAGAGACAGAGCTGCAGCCGGACGACGTCGTGGTCCTCGAGCACGACGCCGAGACCGTCCGTTTCGCCGCCGGCCCGGACCCGGTGGTGCCGGGGCGCTACGGCCTCTGGCTGGACGGCGGCCTCGGGCACGCCCGCGTCGGGGACATCCTCGACGTGGACGACGTGTCGGTGACCCGCCGCCTGCTCGCCGTCGACCGCGGCCGGCTCGCGCCCGGGCCGGCGCGGTGGAACCAGTACTACTTCTGGGACCGGCCGCGGGTCAGCCTCGGGCTGCCGGACGAGGACGTCACGGTCCTGTCGGACGTCGGACCCCTGCCGGGGTGGGTCGTGCGCCCGGCAACGGGTCGCGGCCAAGACTGGGCCGTCCTCGTGCACGGCCGCGGTGCCCGGCGTGAGGAGACCCTGCGCGCCGTGCCGGTCCTGCGCGCGGCCGGGTGGACGAGTCTCGTGACGTCGTACCGCAACGACCGCGACGCGCCCCGGGGGCCGGACGGCCGGTACAACCTCGGGCTGTCCGAGTGGCGCGACGTCGAGGCCGCGATGGCCCACGCCGTGTCGCACGGTGCCCGTCGGCTCCTGCTCTTCGGCTGGTCCATGGGTGGGGCCGTGGTGCTCCAGGCCCTCGACCGGTCATCGCTCGCGGACCGGGTCGCCGGCGTCGCCCTCGACTCGGCGGTGCTCGACTGGGGCGTCGTGCTGCGTCACCACGGCCGGCTGCACCGCGTTCCCGCTGCGCTCGTGCGCGTCGCCACCGACCTCATGGGCTCGGCCCGCAGCCGCCGCCTCGTCGGCGTGCGCGAGCCCATCGACGTCGCCCGCACCGACTGGGTGGCCCGCGCCGACGAGCTGCGGGTCCCCATGCTCGTCATCCACTCCGACGACGACGACTTCGTGCCCATCGGGCCGGCGGTGGCGCTCGCGGCCAGGCGCCCCGACCTCGTGCACCTCGAGCGCTGGCAGGTCGCCCGGCACTGCCGGGAGTGGAACCACGACACCGCCCGCTGGGAGCGCGTCGTCGGTGCGTTCGTCGCCGGGCTGGGGGCGCCCCCGTCCGGGGGATGACCGACGTCTCAGCGTCGCACGGTCCAGCGGCCGAGCAGCGTCGCGTCCTGCTCCACGAGGACCGCCAGCTCCAGGTCGACGTCGAGCGGCGGTCCCGACACCGGGCGCGGGGCCCCGCCCGCGACGACCGCCGGCGTCACCGTGAAGCAGAGCTCGTCGACGACACCCGCGGCGAGCAGGCTGCCCAGCAGCGCCGGCCCGCCCTCGGTGTGCACCCGGGTCCAACCCCGCGCGTGCAGTCCGGCGACGAGCGAGACGAGGTCGACGCGGTCCTGCCCGTGCACGAGGACGTGGTCGGGCCCCAGCGCCGCACGCGCCGCGTCGAGCCCACGGGCACCGGCCGGTACCGCGAGGAGCACCGAGCCGTCGGTGAACGGCCGCACCGAGTCGGGGACGTCCCCGGAGTTGCTGACGACGACGAGCGGCAGGGGTTCCGGCAGGCCCTCATCCTCGCGCAGCGCGGCCAGTGCCGGGTCGACCGACAGAGCCGGGTAGTGCTCGGCCCGGACCGTGCCGGCCCCGACGACGACGCAGTGGCTCAGCGCCCGGAGCAGCTCGAAGACGACGTGGTCGGCATCGGTGTTGATGGTCCCCGAGCGACCGTCCGGACCCGTCGCGGCCCCGTCGAGCGTCGTGACCATGTTGGCCCGCAGCCAGGCGGGGGACGGCGGTCGGTACGCCGCGGCGAGCCCCTCGCTGTCGAGCTCGGTGAACGGGTCCAGGCCGGTCCGGCCGGGCACGAGGAGGCGCATGACGCCAGTATGGCGAGGCGTCTCCACGAGCGGCGGACCGCCGGCCGACGGGGTGGTCCAGCGCGTCCGCCCCTGCGGCGGGAGTCGGTCGGGCAGGATGGCGCCCATGGGCAAGAAGGGGTCGAGGAAGCGGTCGGAGAAGGGGTCCGAGAAGGGCCGCAGGAAGGCCGAGGAGAAGGCCCGCGAGACCGAGGACGCGGCGGCGTCCGTCGCCGACGACGGCGCGGCCCTCGGCGGGTTCGGCGACGCGCTGCGCGTCGGAACCGGGGACCTCCTGGCCGACGTCGACCCCGCCTCGACACCTGCCTTCCACGGCGGCAAGTCCGATGGCAGGGCGGCCCTCGAGTCGGGTCAGGCCGAGCTCAGCGACCTCCTGGAGAGGCTGTGGGCCGAGTCGACGGCCGGTTCGCGCCGGTCCGTGCTGCTCGTCGTGCAGGGCATGGACACCTCCGGCAAGGGCGGCATCCTGCGGCACGTCGTCGCCGTCAGCCCGGAGGGCGTCAAGGCCACCGCGTTCAAGGCGCCGACCGACGAGGAGAAGAAGCACGACTTCCTCTGGCGCATCGAGCGGGCCCTGCCCGGGCCGGGGCAGCTCGGCGTCTTCGACCGTTCGCACTACGAGGACGTCCTCGTCGTCCGGGTCCACGAGCTCGTGCCGCCCGACGTCTGGGGCGCGCGGTACGCCCGGATCAACGCCTTCGAGCGCGACGTCGTCTCGGCTGGCACGCACATCGTCAAGGTCATGCTGCACCTGTCCAAGGACGAGCAGCGGGCCCGCCTGCAGGAACGCCTCGACCGCCCGGACAAGCACTGGAAGTACAACCCGGGCGACATCGACGAGCGCGCCCGTTGGTCGGACTACATGCAGGCCTACCAGGCCGTCCTCGACACGACCTCGACGGTCGGGGCGCCGTGGCACGTCGTGCCGGCGGACCGCAAGTGGTACGCCCGGCTCGCGGTGCAGCAGCTGCTCCTCGAAGCCCTGCGCGAGATGGACCTGCAGTGGCCCGAAGCCGACTTCGACGTCGAGGTGGAGAAGCGCAGACTCGCCGAGAGCTGACTCAGCCGGCCCGGTCCACGACGTGGCCCGCGACGCCCGCGAGGTCGGCACCCAGCGTGCCGAAGACGTGCCCACGGGAGCCGTGGCCGCCGTGGACGCGGCTCGCGAGGAAGGCGTCGGCGACGGCTGCGGGGGAGTGCTCGACGACCAGGCTCGCCTGCAGCGCGACGGCCAGACCCTCGACGACCGAGCGCGCCTGGAACGCCGCACCGGGGGTGCCGGGGTCGAGAACGCGGGCGCGTGCCACCGCCGCGTCGACGAGCGCGTCTAGCTCCCGGCTGCGGCCGCGCACGCGCTGCAGCTCCTTCTCGAGCGCCTCCAGGCTGGCCGGCTCCCGGCCGAGGGCGCGCACGACGTCGAGGGCGTTGACGTTGCCCGAGCCCTCCCAGATGGAGTTGAGGGGGGCCTCGCGGTAGAGCCGCGCCAGGCCGTTCTCCTCGACGTAGCCGTTGCCGCCGAGGCACTCGAGCGCCTCTGCGACAACGGGGGCAGTGCGCTTGCACACCCAGAACTTGCCGAGCGCGACGCCGAGCCGGGCGAGCTCGGTCTCGCCGGCGTCGACGGCGTGCGCGAGGCGCATCGCGAGGACGGTGGCGGCTTCGGCCTCGAGCGCGAGGTCGGCGAGGACGTTGCGCATGAGCGGCTGGTCGACGAGCGGGGCGCCGAACGCCCTGCGGTGCCGCGCGTGGTGGACGGCGCGCGCCACGGCGTCGCGCATCGTCGCGGTGGAACCGAGGACGCAGTCCAGACGCGTCGCGCCCACCATGTCGATGATCGTGCGCACCCCGCGCCCCTCGTCCCCGAGCCGGCTGCCCCACGTGCCGTCCAACTCCACTTCGCTCGAGGCGTTCGAGCGGTTGCCGAGCTTGTCCTTGAGGCGCTGGAGGGCGAACGGGTTGCGCGTCCCGTCGTCGAGGGCCCGCGGCACGAGGAAGCACGTCAGGCCTCCCGGTGCCTGCGCGAGCACGAGGAAGACGTCCGACATCGGTGCCGAGCAGAACCACTTGTGCCCGGTGAGGCGGTAGGTGTCGCCGGGCAGCGGTCCGTCCGGGGTCGGCACGGCTCGCGTCGTGTTGGCGCGCACGTCCGACCCGCCCTGCTTCTCCGTCATGCCCATTCCGGCGATGGCCCCCTTCTTGGTGGCCACCGGTCGGATGCCGAACTCGTAGCTGCGGCTGGCGAGGGCCGGCAGCCAGCGCATCGCGTGCGTCGGGTCGTGCCGGAGCGCGGAACCCGCGGCGTACGTCATCGACACCGGGCAGCCGTGGCCGGCCTCGACGCGCGACCAGAGCATGAAGCCGGCCGCCCGGCGCGCGTGGGGGCCGGAGCGCGCCGGACGCGTCCACGGCTCGGCCGTCAGACCGGCGCCGACGGCCCGGTCCATGAGCCAGTGCCACGAGGGGTGGAACTCCACCTCGTCGACGCGGTTCCCCCGGGCGTCATGGGTGCGCAGCACCGGCACGTGCGTGTCGGCGAGACGCCCGTGCGCCTGCGCCTCCGCGGACCCGGCGAGCCGCGCCAGGTCGGCGAGCCCGTCGAGGTCCTCGGCGCCCACCCAGCGGTCGACCGCCTCGGCCAGGGCCGGGTCCTCGCGGAGGAGGTCGTGGTCCTCGTAGGGAGGGACCTGGTTCGTCACCTCGTGCGTGCCCATCCGCCGAGCCTAGGACGGGCCGAGGGGTGGACACGTGGCGGCGGGGCGTGTCGTGTCGCACACCCCGCCCCTGCGCGCCGCGCCCGGTTAGCCTCGTTCGGTGACGGTCAAGGAGCGGGTTCGAGCGACCCTGCGGCGTGTGCCGGGGGGCCTCGCCGTCGGGCGGCTCACCGTTCGGACCGTCGACGTCTGCCTCGAGTACCGGGTCACCGGCCTGGCCGCCGAGGCGGCGTTCTTCATGCTGCTGTCGCTGCCGCCGCTCGTCCTCGGGCTCTTCGGCGGCCTCGGCTACGTCAGTGCCTGGATCGGTCCGGAGAACGTCGACACGGTCGTGAGCTCGATCCGTGACTACGCCGCGCGGTTCCTCACCCAGGAGAGCATCAGCGACCTGCTCGTGCCGACGGTCCAGGACGTCCTGCGACGCGGGCGTCCGGAGCTGGTCTCCGTCGGGTTCCTCCTGTCGCTGTGGTCGGGGTCGCGGGCCCTCAACGTCTTCATCGACACGGTCTCGATCATGTACGGGCAGAAGGACGTCCGCGGCATCATCCGGCTCCGGGTACTCAGCCTCGGCCTGTACACCGTGAGCACCGTCGCCGGCGTCGTGCTCCTGCCGCTCGTCCTCCTCGGTCCGCAGCTGGTGTCGGACTGGCTCCCGGACTCCCTCGCCCTGCTGCGCTACCTCTACTGGCCCGCGCTGCTCGTCTTCAGCGTCGTCGCGCTGACCACCCTGTACCACGTGGCGACGCCGCGCCGCGGCCCGTGGCGCCGCGACCTCCCGGGTGCCCTGCTGGCGCTGGCGATCTGGCTCGGCGCCTCGTACATCGTCCGCATCTCGCTCGCGGCCTCGCTCGGCGGCTCGACGATCTACGGTCCGCTCAGCGCGCCGATCGTCCTGCTCATCTGGCTCTACTTCCTCGCCCTGGCCATCCTCATCGGGGCGGGGCTCAACGCCGCGACCCGCGTCCTGTGGCCGGTCGAGCTGACCGAGCACCGGCCGCCGAGCATCGGCCAGTGGCTGGCCCGGCGGGGGGCGCAGGAGCGCCAGGCGGCGCGCGGCCGCCGCACCCGGGTGCCTGTACCGGCCGACGCCAAGCAGACGGATCCCGGGGCGGCACGCGAGCCCGAGTCGGAGGGTCGGGAGACCCGCGAGCATCCCGGGGAGGGCGAGCGTGGAGCCGGTTTTGTGTCGCGCAGACCGATCCGCTAGTGTCTACCTCGCACCGAGCGGGGAGTTACATCGCTGGTGTTCCCGCGGACGTAGCTCAGTTGGTAGAGCGCAACCTTGCCAAGGTTGAGGTCGCCGGTTCGAGCCCGGTCGTCCGCTCGGAGGCAAATCGGTACTTGCCTTCACGGTGGAGTGGCCGAGAGGCGAGGCAGCGGCCTGCAAAGCCGCGTACACGGGTTCAAATCCCGTCTCCACCTCGGGTACGACAACACCCCAGGGCGATTGGCGCAGTGGTAGCGCGCTTCCTTGACACGGAAGAGGTCACTGGTTCAAACCCAGTATCGCCCACCAGCACGAGAGGCCCCCGGCGCCGCCGGGGGTCTCTCGTCGTTCCCGGAGGGTCCCGGTCCGCGAGGGCGAAGGGGGACGTTCCGGACGCGGTGACCGCCGGGGGCTCGCCACGCAGCGGCGCGACGGTGCATGTCGGGCAGGCGGATTCGCCGCGGGCCGGTGCGTCCGCTATGGTCTACCTCGCAGCCGAGGGCATCGCCCGGAGCAGCACGCGCGGACGTAGCTCAGTTGGTAGAGCGCAACCTTGCCAAGGTTGAGGTCGCCGGTTCGAGCCCGGTCGTCCGCTCCACGCAGGAGGGCCTCACGACCTGGTCGTGGGGCTCTCCGGTGGGTGGTCCGGTCCTCAGCGGCCGGCCGCCCACGACCGAGGGCGATTGGCGCAGTGGTAGCGCGCTTCCTTGACACGGAAGAGGTCACTGGTTCAAACCCAGTATCGCCCACCACCGGACGCCGCGTCCGGCCCGCACCGGGCCGGGCGTCGCGGGCCCGGTGGCGTGCGGACGTAGCTCAGTTGGTAGAGCGCAACCTTGCCAAGGTTGAGGTCGCCGGTTCGAGCCCGGTCGTCCGCTCCAC